>NZ_JBALMG010000031.1:296-47509 GCF_036963225.1 Bacillus sp. JJ783
TACTTCCAAAATGAAGGTGGGAATATGTTAATATTTTATTATTGTAATTCAAAATATTAACTGCCAATTTTAATCTCTATTCCGTTAGTTTGTTGGCAGTTGGATTTACACCTTAATATTTCATGAAAGCAAAGAGATTAGGTGTGAGGCCACATTAGTAGGGAGCAGAGGCTAGTATTGATTAAATTGTCGCTTTATAAATTAAAAAAATGTAAGAGAATACGGTATAATAAGATCAGATAATCAGAGAAGTGAAAAGTCTCTACTATAATTAAAACAGCACTATATTGCTTTTTTTTATAAATAATATTATGTTATTTTAATCGGCCTATTTAGAAAAAATTTGTGATTTATCCCGCATTAACGGGCAGTAAGACTCCCACCTCAAAATTCGGTGAATGCGAGGAAGTTAGGTGGGAGATAACTGCCCGTAAAAGCCCGATTGGTGAAGGCTAATAATCAGTGGGGGATGGACAAAACCCCCACTGATTAAAGTTTCACTTTATGTAAAGGCATATTGTTAGAAAATGAAATATCTCTATTTCTATGAAGAGAAACGAATTGTGTTTTAGTCAGATAGGAAGCAAGGAGAGGTGCGCATGCTAGAACAAAGAGGTCATGCATTATATGACTCTTCATTGCAAGATTTAAAATTAGCATTAGATGAGTCTTCAATTGTTGCTATTACAGACCGAAATGGTCTTATTACATATGTGAATGATAAATTTTGTAAAATCTCAAAATATAAAAGAGAAGAGTTAATAGGAAAAGATCACCGTATTTTAAATTCCGGATATCATCCGAAAGCATTTTTTCAAATCCTATGGAAGCGTATTTTGAGTGGAAAAGTCTGGACGGGGGAAATTCGAAATCAAGCAAAAGATGGTACGTATTATTGGGTTAAAACAACAATTGTTCCATTTTTAAATGAAAAGGGAGAACCCTATCAATTTATTGCAATTCGAAATGATATAAGTAGTAGGAAAGAAGCAGAGCAAAGATTACGATTAAGCGAAAGTCGTTATAGGGAACTTGCTTATCATGATGCGTTAACAAGTTTACCAAACCGTTTACAGTTAATTACGACTGTAAATAAGATGATCGCAGAGAAAATAGAGTTTGGCATGATTTACTTTGATTTAGATCGCTTTAAATTAGTGAATGATACGCTAGGTCATATGATAGGAGATTTACTTTTAAGTGAAGTCGCTTCCCGATTGCATTACGTACTAGGAGATAAAGATGTTCTGGCTAGGCTTGGTGGAGATGAATTTGTACTATTAACAAAAAAACATACACAAGATGAGATGAGGCAGTTAGCGACATCTGTGTTGTCATGCTTTCAAGCACCATTTATGCTGGAAGGTCATGAAGTATATATTTCAGCCAGTCTAGGACTTTGTTCCTATCCGCAAGATGGAAAAGACGTTGAAACATTATTGAAAAATTCAGATTTAGCCATGTATAGTGCGAAAGAGCAAGGAAGAAATGGGGCGTGCTTCTTTACAGATGAATTACGTGCGAAAATAAATCGTAGAATGAAAATAGAGTTTGCTTTGCAAAAAGCAATTCGTGACGAAGAATTAAAAGTGGCATTACAGCCCATTATTGATTTGAAAACAAAGAAATGTACTGGTATTGAGGCTTTAGTACGCTGTAAGACAGAAGAAGGTCCTATTTCACCAAGTGAATTTATACCTGTAGCTGAAGAGTGTGGACTTATTATAAAACTAGGAGACTGGGTACTAGAAAAGTCATGTCGATTGTTTAAAACTTTGCCAGAGTATCAAGAGGGACTGAAGTTATCTGTTAATTTATCAATACAACAATTGATGCAAAAGCGCTTTATTTTATCTGTTCGTAGTATATTGAAGCGAACAGGGTTTCCGCCAAATCGTTTAATATTAGAAATAACAGAAAGTATAGCTGTACGTCATTTTGATTATATTATTGCTACATTACAAGAATTAAGAAGTATGGGGATTTTAATCGCTTTAGACGATTTCGGAACAGGATATTCCTCATTATATTATTTAAAAAAACTACCACTTGATATTGTGAAAATTGATCGTAATTTTATTCGTGAGTTTCATTATGATCACGCACAGCCAGAGCGAACGATTGTAAAATCAGTTATTGAAATTGCCCATAGTTTAAATTTATTAGTGGTTGCTGAAGGGGTAGAAACGGTAGAACAAGAAAGTTTATTAAAATCAATGGGTTGCGACTTTGTACAAGGTTTTTATTATGCGAGACCGTTAAATGTAGGTGAACTAAAAGAAAAGTTATTAACTGACTTTTAATAAAAAAAAGAGAAGCGGAAAGCTTCTCTTTTTTATTATTTTTTTTGTGAATCTTTCATTAAAATTGGATAAAGAATAAGGCCTAATACAAACAACCCAATTCCTAAGAAGAACGTTTTTAAATCAGCAGTGCCTGTTTTAATAACCCAAATGGAATATAAAAATGCTAGTGCAGTAATGATCCCATCTTTTATTCGAGATCCAGGCATTATATCATACGTTTCTCCCGTAATAACTAATTTTAACTGGTACAAGGTAGAAACAAGGTACGGGATTAAATATGCTAATGTCGCTACAACAATAGCGAAATTATATGCTTCGGAAACAGTACCAGAAATCGTTGAAAATAAGAAAATTTGTGTCATCACATTTGTAATAAATAATGATTTTGAAGGACTTCCTTTTTTATTTGTTTTTCCGAAAAACTTAGGGAAAACCCCATTTTTTGCTGCTTGGTAAGGTACTTCTGAGCTAACAACGATCCATCCTACAGTAGAGCCAAATAAAGATACGAGTGCAAGTAAGGCCATTATATAAGCACCCTTAGTACCAATTGCTAAATTTAATGCATCTACTAATGGCTTTTGAGACTCTTTTAAAACGTCTTGTGGAAGAGCACCCATTGTTAGTAGAGTAATTGCCATGTAAATAAGAAGAGCGATGATTAATCCGAAAATCGTAGCTTTCTTAACATCGTGCTGAGATTTTGCGCGGTTAGAGAGCATAACTGCTGACTCAATACCGATAAACGCCCAAAGTGTTGCAATAGCAGCTGAATTTATTTGTCCACCCAACGAAATAGGTTGTCCAGCTTCATTCATAAATGTTTGACCGTCCCCGAAATTAGAGGCATTGAAAATGAATAATGTGATTACAATAAACATTGTAAATCCGATGATTTTTGCGATTGTTGCAAGAAGGTTCATATTTCCTGCTCTATCAATATTTTGAGAAAGAATATATTGAATTCCCCATAGCATCATACTACATACTATGAAGGTTAAAGCTTTTCCAAGTTCTAATGAAAATCCGTTTGTTGAAAAGAGAATTTGCTTACTTTGTAAAACTGGGAAGAATGTTGATAAATATCCTGCAAAGGAAATAATTACAGATGCTGTAGCAGCCCAGTTAGCAGCCCAGTACCCCCAAGCCATACTATATCCTGCAACTTTACCTGCCTTTTGGGAGGTAAACATTGCTTGGGCGTAACTTTGTGGTCCTGCTTTTAATTCTGGTTTACGAATTGCTAAATTTCCAAATACGAGTGCAATCATAAATACACCAAGTCCTGTAATACTCCATGCAAGTGTAGATCCCATTGGACCTGATACGTGTGCTAAATTTGCTGGGAGCATAAATACGCCACCGCCAACCATATTCCCGATAACAAAAGCTGTTAAAATCCATAATCCCCATTTTTTCGTTTCCATTTTTGTTAACTCCTTTGTAGTAAGTTTTGCTTAAACATCATTTTTTACTAGCATTTTTTGCAATAAAAAAAGAGCCATGTAGATAAAAAATACCTACATGGCTCTTTGCCAAAGCGTAGGTACAATGGGAATAACCCTTGTACCTACGCGTAATTTTTCCGCTAGGTTTCAAGGGTTAAGTATGATGATGATGTTTTTGTGCAAATGTAACTACAGTTGTATAAGTAAGCATAGTTTTTTGCTCCCTTTCTCCTCTGATTTTGAAGTTAGTATACTACATGTTTTTTTGAATGAAAAGAGAAATATAAAAAAATTTATAAAAATACGTTTTAGAGACTAAATATTTACCTATAGTTTTCTTGTACTGGAAAATAAGTGAGAGATTGGCAGAAGAGTATAGCGTGGTATAATACATATAGAACTAGAAGGTGACAAGGGGCTATTGTAGATGATGAGTAAGTATGAACAAATTTATACAGAAATCAGCAAGTCTATTGATAATAAACAATTAAAAGAAGGATGCAAAATTCCATCAGAAACGGAATTAATGAAGCAGTATGAGGCAAGCCGGGGTACTGTAAGAAAAGCTGTAGATTTATTGCAAGAGCGTGGATATGTTCAAAAAATACACGGAAAAGGTGTTTTTGTATTAAAGCGCAAAAATATTGAATTTAACTTTGGTGGTATTGTAAGTTTTCAAGAAGAAAATGAACGTTTAGGACGTTACTGTATTACGGAAGTCGTGGAAATAGAGAAAATGACAGCTACGAAAGATGTAGCAAAGTTATTAAACGTGAAAGAAAAAACGGAAATAGATCATATTAAACGTGTACGAAATATTGATGGAGAAAAAGTAATTTTAGATATAAACCATTTTGTATCGGAGTATATTCCAGGATTAACGAGAGAAATTGCAACTGCATCGATTTATAAATACATTGAGAAAGAATTAGGGCTACATATTAGCTATTCACAGCGGGTAATTGAAGTACAACCATGTACAGATGATGACCGAAAGTATTTAGATTTAAATGGAACAGACTATGTTGTCGTTGTAAAAAACTTTACTCATTTATACGATGGGAGTCAGTTCGAATATACGGAATCACGTCACCGTTTAGATATTTTTCACTTTTCGGATGTGGCGCGAAGAAAATAAAGAGATGGGGCGAAATAATCGTTCCATCTCTTTATTTACAAAAAAATCACCAACTTATATATACGAGTGTTGACTAACTTATATATACGAGTTAATATATAAGTGTAAACGGTATCAAAAAAAGAAAAGAGGGACGGGAATATGGGGAAAGACTATCGTAAAACAGCAGAAGAAGTGTTGCAGTATATTGGTGGGAAAGACAATATTGAACAAGCTGCGCACTGTGTAACGAGGCTCCGTATCGCTGTAAAAGATGAAAGTAAAATAGATAATGATAAATTACAGTCTGTTTCATTAGTAAAGGGAGCGTTTCATAACGCTGGGGTATTTCAAATTGTAATTGGTCCAGGCGATGTCGATCGAGTATACGCTGAATTGATAACGCTTGCAGGTATGGAAGAATCGACAGTAGCTGACGTAAAAGATTCTGGAAACCAAAAGTTAAATCCAGTTCAAAAGTTTGTAAAAGTATTTTCAGATGTATTTATGCCGATATTACCAGCGATTGTAACAGCTGGTTTACTGATGGGGATTAACAATTTATTAGGGGCAAAGGACTTATTTTTTGATGGTAAAAATTTATTAGATGTTTATCCGAACTTAGGCGGGCTTTGGGACTTAATTAATATGATGGCCAATACAGCATTCGTATTCTTACCGGCACTTGTTGGTTGGTCAGCGACGAAGCGTTTTGGTGGTAGTCCAATACTAGGTATTGTTATGGGATTAATGCTTGTGCATCCGGCCTTATTAAACGCGTGGGATTATGGAAAAGCAGCGACTGGTTTAGAGGGACAAAAGATTGAGTACTTCGATATTTTAGGGTTATTCCAAATTGAAAAGGTAGGGTATCAAGGTCAAATCTTGCCGGTTTTAGTAGCGGCATTCGTATTAAGTAAAGTGGAAATCTTTTTAAAGAAACATGTGCCAAACGCAATTCAATTATTAGTTGTGCCAATTACAACAATCGTTGTAACGGGTGTATTAGCATTAGGGATTATCGGTCCAGTTACACGTCATATTGGAGATTTATTAACAGCCGGATTAGTAGGAGTATATGAAACGGTACCAGCACTTGGGGCAATATTATTTGGAGCATTATATGCACCGCTTGTAATTACAGGAATGCATCATATGTTTATTGCAATCGACTTACAATTAATCGCGCAGCACGGCGGTACATTTATTTGGCCAATGATTGCTCTTTCTAACATTGCACAAGGTAGTGCGGCACTAGCGATGTTCTGGATTTCTAAAAATCAAAATGATAAAAGTATGGCATCAACATCAGCAATTTCAGCGTACTTCGGTATTACGGAGCCAGCGATGTTCGGTGTAAACTTACGAAATAAATTCCCGTTCTATGCAGCTATTATTGGATCTGCTATTGCGGCGATATTCATTACTTTAAATGGTGTATTAGCACCTGCTATCGGGATTGGCGGATTACCAGCATTTATTTCTATCATTCCGAAATCGATTCCAATATTTATTGTCGGGATGATTATCGCGGTTGTAATTCCATTTACGTTAACATGGTTATTTGCAAAACGAGTAAAACAGAAGTAGGAGGAAGTTAAACATGAAGGATTGGCATAAAAGTGTAGTCTATCAAATTTATCCGAAGAGCTTTAATAGTTATTACAATAAAGAAACTGGTGATATAAAAGGAGTTACAGAGAAACTAGATTATTTAAAAGAACTCGGAGTAGATTATATTTGGTTAACACCGATATACGAATCACCACAAAACGATAATGGATACGATGTAAGTGATTATTACAGTATTGATCCATCTTACGGAACGATGGAAGAGTTTGAAGAGCTTTTAGAAAAAGCGAAAGCACGTAACATTGAAATCATGCTTGATATCGTTGTAAATCATAGTTCGACGGAGCATAAGTGGTTTAAGGAAGCGAAGGAAGATAAAAATAGCCCATATCGTAATTACTATATTTGGCGTGATGAAAAAAATAATTGGCAGTCTAAGTTTGGTGGATCTGCTTGGAAATATGATGAGAAGACAGAGCAATATTTTTTACATCTATTTGATGAGACACAAGCTGATTTAAACTGGGAAAACGAAAACCTTCGTGAAGAAGTGTATGATATGATGCGCTTTTGGCTGGAGAAAGGTGTAAAAGGATTCCGCCTTGATGTTATTAATTTAATTTCAAAAGATCAAAGATTTTTAAGTGATGAAGGCACCACGGCTACAAGTGATGGGCGTAAATATTATACGGATGGTCCACGCGTCCATGAATATTTACAAGAGATGAACCGAAATGTTTTTGAAGGGAAAGATGTAATTACAGTTGGAGAAATGTCATCTACGACAATTGATAATTGTATTAAATATTCAAACCCAGAGCGTAATGAACTAAGTATGACGTTTAGTTTCCATCATTTAAAAGTAGATTATCCGAATGGTGATAAGTGGACGAAAGCTGATTTTGATTTCATTAAATTAAAAGAAATTATGTCTGATTGGCAAAGTGAAATGCAAAAGGGCGGAGGATGGAATGCGTTATTTTGGTGTAATCATGACCAGCCTCGTATTGTTTCACGGTTTGGTGATGATGGGAAGTACCGAAATGAATCTGCTAAAATGTTAGCGACAGCTATGCATATGCTGCAAGGAACACCGTACATTTATCAAGGGGAAGAAATCGGTATGACGAATCCTAACTTCCATTCTATCGAGCAATATCGTGATGTAGAATCGTTAAATATATATGATATAAAACAAGAAGAAGGATTATCCAAAGAAGAGATTATAGAGATTTTAAAACAAAAATCTCGTGACAATTCACGCACTCCGATGCAGTGGAATGAAGAGGTGAATAGTGGTTTTACAACAAGTACACCTTGGATTTCAGTGGCTGAAAACTTTAAAGAAATAAACGTAGGGAAGGCATTAGAAGATAAAGAGTCTGTCTTTTATCATTATAAAAAGTTAATTGAACTTAGAAAAAAATACAATGTAATTACAGAAGGGAAATATGATGTTTTAGATGGGAATCATCCTAAGATTTGGGCATATACACGTACTGTAAATAATGAAGTATTGCTTGTTATCAATAACTTCTACGGAGAAGAAATAACGTATTCTGCACCAGTGAATGTTCAATTGGATGGAATGAAACAAGAAGTATTATTATCAAATTACAAAGATTCAAGTAAGGATATTACGAAACTTAACTTAAGACCGTATGAGTCAATTGTATATCGATATACGAAATAAAAAGGTTGTATGCCAGCTTGGCATACAACCTTTTTATTTTAAGACGCCACTATATAACATTTGCACTTCTACTTCCGGTTTAAATTTTACCTTTTCATAATCCTTATGCCAATTTTTTTTCTTCCATAGACAAATCAGATCGAGTTAATAGTGGTTCAAGAGCTAATTGGTGAATTAAATTGGGGTCTGTTAAAGATTCGATATATAAGATGTTCCTTTTCCATTTTGAAAAGGAACATCTAATTTTTTTATATCATCGGAATGAGAGAGCTTGTTTTCAATGTAATTAATATTTTCCGCAAGTGATGGAAACATAGGCTTCGTTTTATTCGTCTGTTGGTTATTGTTTTGTTCTGTCACATTGTCCACCCCTTTTAGGATTAAATTATCACTGTTAATTTTTGTTTTTCATGAAAAATTTATGCTTGGATTATTTGAAAAAAATTAACTTGAAAGTTACGTTACGTCATCTTCTATACTAAAGAAAATGAGAAGTAGGGGATGGTATATATGACTTTAAAATATATGTGGGGATGGAAAGAAATTTTATATTTATTTGTTTTTGTATTTATTATTGTTCCAGTAACAATTGAATCCATTTTTTATAAATATGCTTTAAATCTATTAGGGAATTCATTATATGCTGGGGTTTTAATGGGATTTATTATGGCAGTTGTATTTACTTTTTTAGTTTATGTGTTTTGCATAAAAAGATATAACTTGTCGTGGGCAGATATTGGGATTCGGAGGCTTTCATGGAAAGATTACTTGTGGACATTTGTAGCGGTTATTTCTTTGATTGTAGTTAGTATTGGTGTATTAATGATAATGGAGAAAATGGTATTTCCTTTGAAAATAGTAAAACGGATACGGTACAAAATGATAAATCAATATATTCATTTTGTATCGCGGTAATTGGAGCGGCGGTTATATCACCAATATATGAAGAGATTTTATATCGGGGTGTTTTTTATACGTTTTTTCGAGATAGATATGGCATATGGGGCGGTGTGCTTATAAGTTCAATAATATTTACAGTTGTTCATATTCCCACATATAACACATTACCGGTGAATTTTTTAAGCGGAGTAGTATTTGCGTGGTTATATGAGAAAACAAATTCTATTTTATCAGCTATGGTTGCCCATGCATTATTCAATTTCATAGCAGTACTTCTCACATTTATGTCGAATTAAGAAGATATATAGGAGGGATACATATGGAAATAGCTGTGGAACGAGTTTTTACAAATGAGATTTTAGCAGAAGCTGCAAAGATATTTAATGTAACAGTGGAAGAAAAACCACTTGGTGATTTTGAGAATTATATTTTTAAGGCGAAGGGTAAAAATAATGAAGATTACGTATTACGCTTAACTCATTCTTCTCATCGTTCTAAAAAAGAGGTAGAGGCCGAACTAGATTTTTTACGGTATGTTGCGGAGCATGGGGCGAAAGTGGCGGGACCTCTTAATTCAATATCTCAAAATCTTGTAGAAGAAATCGGAGCGGAAGATGGCACTTTCTTTTTTGCGTCTTTATTTACATATGCAAAAGGTGAACAAGTAAAAGGAGATGAATCGCCTTATTGGGGAGATGCTTTCTTTGAAGCATGGGGAAAAGCGATTGGACAACTGCATCGCCTTACAATGGATTATCCTAAAACAGACTACCGTGATACGTGGGAAGAGGATGAAAGTGCAATTGTTAATGAATTAGAAGATGAGAAAGTGAAAGAGATTGCTGCTGTATTAATGGATGAAATAAAGGCTCTGCCGGTTAAAAGAGAAACATTCGGTCTTATGCATGGTGATATTCATCCAGGTAACTTTCATTATGACGGCAAAGAGCTAACAATCTTTGATTTTGATGATGCAGCTTATAATTACTTTATACATGATTTAGCAATGGTTCTCTATTACTCTGTTCTATTTACACCGTGGACTACAGAAGAGAAGAAAGAATTTGCTTGCAAACAGTTACAGGTGTTACGAAAAGGTTATGAATATGAGCACAGATTGGCGGATAGTTGGTATGAATCGTTACCGCTATTTTTACGTCTACGTGATATTGGTTTATACGGTACGCTTCAAAAGAAGTTTAAAGGGAAAGATATGCCAGATCATTTTCGAGAATTAGCAGAACAACTCTATGAAAGAATTATAAAGAAGGAAGCAATTGTGAATATATAATACATTCATCTCAAAACAAAGTATGTAAAATAAATATATACTTTGTTTTTTTATACAAAAATATGTTTGTTTTATTAAAATAATATTGTCATAGATTCGGTTTGCATTATATAATTTTATGTATATTCTGAATATTCTTTACGAAAAGGAGGAGGAATGTTGGAAGCTATCGTAAGTTGGATAAATAATATTGTTTGGAGTCCCGCACTTGTCTATTTATGTTTAGGAGTAGGCTTATATTTTTCCATTCGAACGAGGTTTTTACAAGTAAGACATGTAGGAGAAATGGTGAAGCTTACATTTCAAGGGGAAAAGTCTGATGCGGGTGTTTCTTCGTTCCAGGCGTTAGCACTTTCGTTATCAGGGCGCGTTGGAACAGGAAATATTGCCGGTGTTGCAACGGCTGTTGCCTTTGGTGGTCCAGGGGCTGTATTTTGGATGTGGGCGGTAGCCTTTCTAGGAGCTGGTTCTGCATATGTAGAATCGACGCTTGCACAAATATATAAGACGAAGCATCAAGGGCAATTCCGCGGTGGTCCTGCTTATTACATTGAAAAAGGACTAGGTGTTAAATGGTATGCTTTAGTATTCGTTGCAGCGACAATTCTTGCGACGGGGATGCTGTTACCGGGTGTTCAGGCGAATAGTATTGCTGTAAGTCTAGAAACAGCTTTTGGTATTAATACTTCCGTATCAGGAGCGGTATTAGTAGCGGCATTAGCACTTATTATATTTGGTGGAGTTAAGCGAATTGTTAACGTAGCGCAAGTTGTAGTACCGTTTATGGCGCTTGGCTATATTTTAGTAGCTTGTGTAATTGTAGCTATGAATATTGAAAAATTACCAGACGCTTTCATGTTAATTTTAAAAAGTGCATTTGCATTAGAAGCGGCTTTTGGCGGGATTATCGGTTTAGCAATTTCTTGGGGCGTAAAACGTGGTATTTATTCAAACGAAGCAGGGCAAGGAACTGGGGCCCATGCAGCAGCAGCAGCTGAAGTATCGCATCCAGCTAAACAAGGGTTAGTACAAGCATTTTCCGTTTACATTGATACATTATTTGTTTGTTCAGCAACAGCATTTATGATGATTATTACAGGCATGTATAACGTATTTGATGCAAGCGGAAAAAACTTTATCGTCAATAAATTAAATGGTGCACAACCAGGTCCTGGTTATACACAGGCTGCGGTAGAATCTGTTTTCCCTGGATTTGGAAACGGTTTCGTGGCAATCTCTCTACTATTCTTCGCATTTACAACAATTATGGCTTATTACTACATTGCAGAAACGAATATCGCTTACTTAAATCGTGATAAAGACCGCCCTTGGATGTCTATCGTACTAAAGTTTGTATTCTTAGGAGTTGTATTCTACGGTTGTGTAAAAACAGCAGCAACAGCGTGGGCTTTAGGAGATATTGGTGTAGGAATTATGGCATGGGTTAACATTATTGCGATTCTATTATTACAAAAGCCGGCATTGATTGCATTAAAGGATTATGAAAAGCAGAAAAAAGAAGGAAAAGATCCAGTATTCGATCCGCAGAAATTAGGAATTAAAAATGCTGATTTCTGGGAGCATGAATACGGCAAAGATAAGAAAGAAGAAGTATCTTAATGGAATAGAAATGAAAAAGCAAAGGGAAAATCCCTTTGCTTTTTTTTATGGGCAAAATGAGGCAGGCAGTTATTTTTTTGCCTATTTTTGAATATAAAAAGAATGTACATGCTTTGTTAAGGGGAAGGGGGGAGTATGTTGATAGAGTTTCGTAATGTAAATAAATATTATGGTACCTTTCAAGTTTTAAAAGATATTAATGTACAAGTGAAAAAAGGTGAAGTGGTAGTAGTTGTTGGGCCGTCCGGATCAGGAAAAAGTACGTTGCTACGGTGTATAAATCAGTTAGAGACAATTACAGATGGAGCGTTAATTGTACAAGATACGGAGGTACACAATGCAAAAACAGATATGAATGAATTACGCCGAAATATTGGAATGGTCTTTCAACATTTTTATTTATATCCACATAAAACGGTTCTTCAAAATATTACACTAGCACCGATTAAAGTAAATAAAGTTTCAAAAGAGGAAGCTGAGCAAACAGCGATGTTTTATTTAGAGAAAGTAGGAATTCCGGAGAAGGCTAGTGTATACCCGCATCAATTATCCGGAGGACAACAGCAAAGGGTAGCAATTGCTAGGGGGCTCGCAATGCAGCCGGAAATTATGCTATTTGATGAGCCTACGTCTGCTCTTGATCCAGAGATGATCGGGGAAGTACTTGATGTTATGAAGACGCTAGCTAAAGAAGGGATGACGATGGTCGTTGTCACGCATGAAATGGGATTCGCGCGAGAAGTAGCAGATCGGATTTTGTTTATGGATGATGGTCAAATTATTGAAGATACAATACCGGCGCAATTTTTTGCAAGTCCTGAACAAGAAAGAGCTCGTCTATTTTTAAGAAGAGTGTTAAATCATTAAAGGGGGAGTTTTATGCTTAAAATGAAAAAGTTGTTTACGTTAATCGTATTTTCATGTTTATTCGTACTTGTCGTTGCTGGATGCGGAAGTAAAAAAGATGAGACGAAAGAAACGAATACGAAACAAGGCGGGGCTGTTGAGCAAATTAAAAAGCGCGGGAAACTAGTAGTTGGGGTGAAGAATGATACGAACTTATTTGGCTTGAAAAATCCTTCGACAGGACAGGTAGAAGGGTTTGATGTTGATATCGCAAAGGCGCTTGCGAAAAAAATCCTTGGAGATGAAAAGAAATTAGAATTAAAAGAAGTAACGTCTAAAACGCGTATTCCACTACTGAAAAATGGTGATATTGATGCAATTATCGCGACAATGACAATTACGGAAGAACGTAAAAAAGAAGTAGATTTTTCAGATGTATATTTTAAAGCAGGGCAATCGTTACTTGTGAAAAAAGGAAGCGATATTAAAAGTATTGATGATGTGAAAAAGGGTGTGAAAGTGTTAGCGGTAAAAGGTTCAACGTCTACAAATAATATTCGTCAAAAATCACCAGAATCGACTGTATTAGAGTTTGAAAATTACAGTGAGGCATTTACAGCGTTAAAAGCAGGGAAAGGCGATGTATTAACGACAGATAATGCAATTCTTTACGGCATGGCAAAACAAGATTCGAATTATGAAGTTGTAGGGAAAATTTTCACGGATGAGCCGTACGGAATTGCAGTGCAAAAAGGTGCAGATGATTTAACGAAAGAGATTAATAGCTTGCTAAAAGATATTAATGCGAATGGAGAATACGATAAATTGTATGAAAAATGGATCGGTCAAAAGCAAGAAAAATAAAGTGAAACTCTAATCAGTGGAGATTTTGTTCACCTCCTACTGATTGTTAGCCTACACCAATTGGAATAAATAGTAAGAATGAGAGGATGAGGGATGCTCATCCTCTTCTTATAAAGAAAGAGGTGATTGTACTTGCCTGACTTTTCTATTTTGACAAACAACATTGATATGTATTTAGAAGGATTTAAATACACGGTAATGTCTAGTGTAATTGCGCTAATAGGAAGTTTTATTTTAGGGGTTATTATGGCGGTGATGCGCATTGCACCTATTCGTATTTTAAATTGGATTGGATCCATCTTTGTAGAGTTTGTAAGAAATATTCCACTCGTATTAATTGCATTCATTTTCTATTTTGCCCTGCCTGTAATAGGAATTACTTTTAATGGATTTGTAGCAGGAACTGTCGCGCTTACAGTGTATACAGCAGCTTTTATTGCGGAAGTCATTCGCGCCGGTATTTTATCCGTTGCAAAAGGGCAAATGGAAGCAGCACGGTCTTCAGGGTTAACGTATGTACAGGCGATGTATTATGTTGTCTTACCTCAAGCGATGAAAATCGTAATCCCTCCCCTAGGAAATCAATTTCTCAATTTAGTAAAAAACTCATCCATACTCGGAATTATCGCTGGTATGGATTTAATGTATCAAGGAGACTTAATTTCAACGAAGACGTTTGTTACGTTTGATGTCTATATATTTGTCGGGATGTTTTATTTAATATTAACAATTCCGCTCAGTATGCTAGTGCGTTATTTAGAAAAACGCTTAGCAAAGGAGGCGGTGTAAATGGATTTTAAGGGAGCAATTACAGGAGATCATATTCTGTTTTTATTAAAAGGATTACTTATAACGTTAGAGGTAGCGCTCGTAGCAATTGTACTTAGCTTTATTATTGGTAGTGTAATAGGGATATTGCGCTACATGAAAATACCTGTCGTCTCACAAGTATTAGGAATTATCGTTGAAGTAATTCGAAATTTACCACTACTTTTAATTATATTTTTCACATATTTTGCACTCCCAGAAGCGGGCTTGAAATTAGAAATTATAACAGCTGTAATTGTTGCTTTAACAATATTTGAAGCAGCAATGATATCTGAAATTGTTCGAAGTGGTCTATTATCGATTGAAAAAGGGCAGATTGAGGCCGCAAGATCTTCAGGATTAACGTATGTTCAAGCACTTTGGCATATTATTTTGCCACAAGCATTACGAAGAATGGTCCCACCGCTTGTCAGTCAGTTTATTTCATTGCTGAAAGATACATCATTAGCAGTTGGTATATCACTGCCGGAGCTTATGCATAATGCTCAAATTATTAGCGGGCAGAATGTAAATTATATGATTCCAACGTTTATAGTAGTAGCTTGTATGTATTTTGTTGTAAACTACGGTTTATCAATTTTATCTAGAAGATTAGAAATACGTTAACTCTTACAAAAAAATGTAAGAGTTTTTTCCTTATAAATACTTTTTTTCCTCAAATTAGTATTGTGAGCTCTTAATATTTGAATTTTTATATTGTTTTATCAGAAAAGTTTTAATTTTATATAGAAATTGTAATCGCTTTCGTGTATATTTTTATTATCAGAAAATTTTAAAAAGAGATAGGGGTACTTGTAGGGGGAGGATTAAGATGCAGCAAACAACGAATGAGCAATTACATCGTACGATGAAGAGTAGACATTTATTTATGATCGCACTAGGTGGTGTAATCGGAACTGGTTTTTTTCTAGGTTCAGGTTACACCATTAATCAGGCTGGACCAGGGGGAGCCATCCTTTCATATTTAGTGGGCGGATTTATTATGTATTTAACAATGCTTTGTCTTGGAGAGCTAACGGTAGCAATGCCAGTTTCAGGATCTTTCCAAAAGTATGCGACGAAGTTTATTGGACCAGGAACTGGATTTATGATCGGTTGGCTATACTGGATTGGATGGGCAGTAACAGTAGGATTAGAATTAACATCGATCGGTTTAATGATGAAAAGATGGTTTCCGAATGTTGATGTTTGGGTATGGTGTCTCGTATTCGGAGTTATTTTATATGCTTCAAATGCAATATCAGCGAAGAGTTATGCTGAATTAGAGTTTTGGTTCTCTAGTATTAAAGTAGTTACAATTATTGCATTCATTCTACTTGGTGGTAGCGCATTACTAGGATTCTTACCATACGATGGAAAAGAAGCAGCGCCTCTTTTCTCTAACTTTGTAAGTGATGGTGGGCTATTCCCGAATGGACTAGCCGCAGTGCTTCTTACGATGATTACAGTTAACTTTTCCTTCCAAGGAACAGAGTTAATCGGGATTGCAGCAGGAGAGAGTCAGAATCCTGAAAAAACAATTCCACGTGCGATTCGTAATACAGTATGGCGCATTATGTTATTCTTCATTTTAACAATGACAATTTTAGTAGGGTTAATTTCTTGGAAAGAAGCAGGGATAATTGAAAGCCCATTCGTAGTTGTATTTGATAAAATCGGTATTCCATATGCAGCTGATATTATGAACTTCGTTATTATTACAGCTCTTCTATCTGTAGCGAACTCAGGGTTATATGCAGCAACGCGTATACTATGGTCACTTGCAAATGAAGGAATGGCACCAACTTCTTTCAAGAAAGTAAATAAACGTGGTATTCCGATTACAGCGTTAGTCGTAACAATTGCAGTAGCGGGCCTTTCTTTATTAACAAGCTTCCTTGCAGAAGATACAGTATATATGTACTTATTATCTATAGCTGGTTTATCGGCTGTTTCAAGTTGGATCATTATTGCTTTATCACAACTTCGCTTTAGAAGTCAGTATTTAAAAGGCGGAGGAAAATTAGAGGACTTAAAGTATAGAACACCACTATACCCGCTTGTTCCAATTTTAGCTTTAATTACAAATAGCATCGTTGTTATTAGTTTAGCGTTTATTCCAGAACAAAGAATGGCTTTATATTGTGGTATTCCATTTATCATTTTCTGCTACATATATTATTATATGAGTAAGAAACGGAAGAAACCGATGAAAGTGGAGATGGAAGCAAAGTATGAAAATAAAAATTAAGCATGATGATATAGAGGCAGATTTATCGTATGGTCAATTAGCGATTGGGAAAGAAAACGGATATTCACCGTTACAATTACTCGTTTCTTCTATCGCGGGATGTAGTGCAATTGTTTTTCGAACGATTTTAGAAAAGAAACGTATTGCATACGATACGTTTACAATTGAAGCTGAAATTGGGAGAAGTGAAGCTTTATCAAAACCAGTTGAAAGTGTTCATTTGCACTATAAAATTAAAGCAGAAAACATTACAGAAGAGCAATTGGACAAGGCACTACAACTTGCAGTGAAAAATTGTACGATTGTTCAATCGGTAAAAGATAGTATAAAAGTTACGGAAACAATTGAACTAATAAAATGAAACATAAAAACGTGAGAATACGGCTCTCACGTTTTTATGTTTTTAATACAGGGGGAAATATGATGGAATGTTTAGGGTGTAAATTAGCCAACGAAGAAGAAATTATATATAAAATATATGAAGATGACTATGTAACATGCTTTTTAGATCATGAACCTTTCTATTCAGGTCATACTTTAATTGTGCCAAAGCGACATGTTGTAGAAGTACACGAATTAGATGATGTTGTAGCAAAATCAATTATGGATGCTTCTAAGCTTATTGCAAAAGCGATTAAGGTATTATATGAACCAGATGGAATTACGATTTGTCAAAATGGTGGAATCTTTAACGAATTAACACATTACCATATGCATGTCGTACCGAGATATAAAGAGCGTTCGTTTGCTGAGTTTTATACGGTACAACCGGGAGAGAACCAGAGTCATGGCTTTGAAGAGGCACAGACATTGTTAAAAGAGGCGATAGAGAACATACTGCATCCCGAAAAGGCGTAAGAGGAATTTTCTTACGCTTTTTAGTCTTCATACATATTTAAAATCTCTTTCGCACGTATGCGTAAACCATCTATTAATTCTTTCGGTTCTAAAACTTTTGCATCTTTTCCAAGTCTATAAAATAAAGGCGTAATAAAGTTGATTTCTCCTTTATCAATTGTTGTATTTATATATCCTGTCCCATCTTCGTTTACTATAACGAACTCTTCAAGGTAAGGAACGCTTTTACATTGGCGCACGCCTTCTGTCGTTAATAAAACATGTAACTGAGTAGGAATGTTTATTACGTCAGAGTTAGAGGCAAACCATTTTTCTAAATTTATGAATGTATCTTCATTTTCTTCCGTTGATAATATAGAAAGAATACGATCGACGCGATACAGTAATACCTTTTTTCTACTAAAGTCATAGGATGGCAAATACCATAAACCGTCGTGAGCATATACACCGATAGGATGAACATGTTTTGTTTTTATTCCAGATTTAGATTCGTATTGAAAGTGTAAATTTTTATTTTCAATAGCCGCGGTTAACACTTCTTTTAAAAATGGTGTCTCAATTGTTCTCTTCGGATTCCAAAAAGCGATATAAGAACGTATTTTATCGACTTTAACTTTCGCATCATTTTGTAGAGAGCTATACAGTTTATGAGTAACAGAATTGATTTCTGTATTAAAAGGCAAGTCTCGATAGTAGCTTAAAGATTGAAAAGCAAAAAAGATGGAAACTGCTTCTTCTTCGGTAAATAAAATGGGGGGAAGCATGTTGTTTGTTAATACTTTATATCCTCCGTTGCGACCTTGTTCAGCGTAAATGGGTAATCCCATATCACTTAAATCTAAAATATATCTATGGACAGTACGAACGGATATATTGAACTCATCAGCTATTTCTTGAGCTGTAAATGTTTTTTTCGTAGAAGCAAATATAAGAATGTCTAGTAAACGTTTTGCTTTTGACAAATATATCACTCGTTTCTTTTTTAACATGACATTAATTGTCATGTTTTACGGTTAGTATATTGTTTATATCATAATTTTATCAAGATGAGACGCAAGGAGGAAAAGATATGTCACGTGAAATTGTTTTATTTATTGCAGCGAGCTTAGATGGATTTATCGCGAAAGAAGACGATGATTTAGAGTGGTTAATCGAAACGGAAGGAGAAGGCGACAACGGTTATACAGAGATGTATGAATCGATTGATACGATAATCATGGGAAAGAGAACGTACGATTATGTGATAGAGCATATGGAACCATTCCCGTACCTAGATAAGAAATGTTATGTTTTTTCTAATTCTGAAAAAAGTTCAAACGAACATGTAGAGTTTGTAAATGGAGATGTAGTGGAGTTTACAAAAAAGTTAAAAGAGCAGGAAGGGTCTAAAATATGGATGGTTGGTGGAGGGAGTCTACTGAGAGAATTTTTTAGGAATAATCTAATTGATGAATATGTTGTTACGATTACACCTCACATATTAGGTTCTGGTATTCCGCTATTTAAAGAAAAGAACCCGGAAATTAATTTAACTTTAATGGATACAAAACGTTTTGGTCAGTTTGTAAATCTATATTATAAAGTAAAGTCCTAGAGGATAAGAAAACACGACTATTGATGTATAGTCGTGTTTTTATATAGACGGCAATGAAATTGTAAAGCAAGATCCGTGATCAATTTCACTTGTAACAGTAATATTACCGCCGTGTAGCTCTACAATTTCTTGTACGATGGAAAGCCCTAAACCAGTGCCTCCTGTAGCTCTAGAGCGCGCTTTATCAACACGGTAAAAGCGGTCGAAAATGTGAGGGAGGTCTTCAGGGGGAATACCTTCTCCCTTGTCCTCAATTTTGATGGAAATATGTTTATGTTCTTCTGTAACAGAAATATTAATATGAGAATGTTCTTTTGAATGTCTATACGCGTTATTTAAAATGTTAGCCATAACTTGTTCAAAGCGCTGCTCATCTAGCTTTACTAAGAGTGAGAGAGGACATGTGAAAACAACTTTAATTTGTTTTTCTCCATACATCACATTTATTTTTTCAGTGATGCGAGTAAGGAAAGTGTGTAAATGCACTTCTTTTACTTGAATGAAAAAGTTATGCTTTTCCATTTGAGCGAGTGAAAATAAATCTTGAACTAAGTTTGTAATATAATCAGATTCGTCTTTTATAATGGATAAGTATTGTAAACGTTGCTCAGGAGATGTATTTTCTTTTAATGCAATGTCAGCATAACCTCTTACGTACGTTAAAGGTGTTCGTAATTCATGAGCAACACTCGCTAGAAATTCACTTCTTTCTGTTTTCATATAATGTAAATCATTTGCTAGAGTTTGAATAGATTCTGCTAGTTCACCAATTTCGTCATTTCGAGTAGTCGTTAATGAAACTGATAAATCGCCCTTACTCATTTTTTCAGTCGCTTGTTTCATGTGTAACAATGGTTTTGTTAATAAACGTGATAATAGAAAAATGGTGATGGCTGTTAATAGAAAAGTAATGACTCCAGCAATAATGAATTGTCTTGTTAGTCCGTTAACCATGTCTTCGATTGATTCCGTTCCGAGAAACATATATACATAGCCTTCCGTTTTTCCTGCCACTACAATTGGGCTAACTGTACATATATAATTAGATGTTTTCCAATGATTCTCTATAATCGCTCCATCATGATCTGTTCGTGTTTGCATTCCTTCAATATGTTTTTTTATAGTAGTATTTATTTCATTGGATTTAGCTAGTACTTCTTTATTTGCATTTGTAATAATAACAGTTGTTTCAGCTTCGGATTCCATTAAAGCAACATGGGAGATTGTTTGCTTATCAAAATACTTTTCAAGGACATCTCGGTGACTATTTCCACGCTTTAATAAAGCAGTCATTTCTTCATTTACTCTAGTGTTCACAAGGCTATAATAGAGCAAGACAAATAGAACACTTTCGATTAAAAGTGTAACAATTAGAAAATAAAATCCGAGTTGAATAGAAATTCGCTTCATCGCTTTGCTCCTTAATCTAGGGTATCAATCCATCGATACCCTACTCCATATACAGTTTTTAAATGGTGATCAATAGGGAAATTTACTTTTCGTAATTTATCACGCAAATTACGAATATGTGAATCGACTGTTCTATCTTCTGTATTTGTATTCAATCCCCAAATTCGTTCAATGAGCTGATCACGGCTTAATACATAGTTCACATGACGTAAAAATAATCCGAGTAAAGAGAATTCGATTGGTGTGAGAAGAAGTTCTTCATTATAGACAGAAATGAAATGTTTGGCCTCATCCCATAAAATGCCGTGATATTGGATTTGCGCGTGTTGATTTGTTCGCCTTAAAACAGCTTCAATTCTTGCGAAAAGCTCCTCTTCGTGGAATGGTTTCGTCACGTAATCATCCGCTCCAAGTTTTAACCCTTGGATGACATCTACCGTTTGATCACGAGCAGTTACCATAATGATTGGAATGTTACTAAATGATCGAATTCTTTTGCACGTTTCCCACCCGTCCATCTTTGGCATCATAATATCGAGTAAAACAAATTTGAAGTTTCGATTTTCTATATGTGAAATAGCTTCTTCTCCGGACACTGCACATACGCAGTTGTATCCGATTGGAGTAAGATAAAGTGATAATAATTCAAGCATTCTCGGTTCATCATCTACAAGTAGTATATCGATCATAGAGTACCTCCGCATTTGTAGTTATTACTTAAATTGTAAGTCAAAATCATGAAGAAATGGTGCAGATTATAATGTATCTGCATAATTTCTTCAGAATTGCTTGTTATTGTAAAGTTGAAATTCCATTTTAGGTAATAAGATTGGTTCGAAAACAATTACGGGGGCGATATAGTGAAAAAGATGACCCGAATTTTTGGGATAACAATAATTGCGGCAGTTGGTCTTGCGGCATGCGGACAAACGAATACAGATCATAAAAATCATGAATCTACAAAAGAGAAGAAAACAGAGCAAAGGGAAATGAAAATGAATCAGGAGATAACTGCGCCGAAAGAAATGAATGCCGGGGCATCAGAGGATTTATTAACGACAAGTTTAAAAAATGTAACGAGATTAAATACAAATAATCCTCTGCAAATGGCAGTGTTAACTTCGCAAACGATATGGCCAGCAACGCATAAAGAGAATCAGCCAGGTGCTGTTATTTTAGTGCCAGTGAACGAGTGGCAATTGGGTATTGCAAGTGCGGATCTTATTCATCATCCGAATAACGGACCGATTTTATTTATAGAAAAAGAAGTGGTACCCGAAATGACGTTAAAAGAAATAAAACGATTAAATCCGCTCGGAACGAAAGATGGAACGCAAATTATGGTGATGGGGGATGTAGGGGCATCTGCGCTTGAGCAATTAAAAGAGTATAAAGTGAAGCAAATAAAAGAAACGGATTCAGCTAAATTTGCTAAAGATGTTGATAAAGAATATGCCGATATAACAGGGAATTATCCAAATAGCGTTATTATCGGTTCGTCTGAAGAAGAAGGACGTTTATATACAACACCAGCTGTAAATTGGATTTCTCATATGCCAGAGCCACTTTTATATACAGAAAAAGATAAGGTGCCAGAAGCGACAGTAGAGGCATTAAAAATGAGAAAAGATAAAGCAAATATATATGTGTTAGGACCAGAAAAAATCATTTCAAAAGAAGTAGAAAAAGAGTTAAGTAAATACGGTAAAGTAACACGTATTAGTGGGGAGACTCCAACAGAAAATTCGGTTGCATTTGCGAAATTTAAAGATAAAAAAACGAAATTTGGCTGGGGGTTCACAAAACCTGGTCACGGTTTGTCGTTTGTTTCGAGTAAAACACCAGACTTAGCAATTGCGGGAGCACCGTTTTCACATATGGGTAAACATGCCCCTGTTGTTTTGCTTGAGGAAGGAAGAGCTTCACAACCAGTTTATGACTTCCTTGCTACTATTCAGCCGAAGTTTAAAGATGATCCAACACTTGGACCGTATAACCATGGTTTCCTATTAGGAAGTACTAGTGATATTTCATTTGAAACACAAGGTATATTGGATGAGAGGTTAGAAATTGTTCAGGAAAGTGGTCAAGGTCACGGTGGACATTAATGAAATGAGAAAAGACGCTGCTAAGGTAGCGTCTTTTCTTTAGGAAACTTTTACATAGCACAACATCCTTTGCTCGTTATATAATAGCCTTCGTGCAGTCGGCCCTGATTTTCTTACGGAGAAAATCAAATGATAAAAGAGTAGAGGAGTGTTACTTTGTTTCAAACTATAAAAAATGAATGGTTCTCAAATGTGAGAGGGGACGTGCTATCGGGGATTGTTGTTGCTTTAGCATTAATTCCTGAAGCGATAGCTTTTTCTGTTATTGCAGGTGTAGATCCGACGGTTGGATTGTACGCGGCCTTTTGTATTGCGGTTACAATCTCATTTGTTGGCGGAAGACCTGGGATGATCTCGGCGGCAACGGGTGCGATGGCATTATTAATGGTGACACTCGTTAAAGATCATGGTTTGCAATATTTATTTGCTGTGACAATAGTAACAGGTATTGTTCAAATTATTTTTGGCTTGTTCAAACTGAGTTCATTTATGAAGTTTGTTCCTAAATCCGTTATGAGTGGGTTTTTAAATTCACTTGGAATTTTAGTTTTTACAGCACAATTGCCACATTTTAAAAATGCAACTTGGCAAATGTATGCACTTGTCGCATTAGGACTTGCAATTATATATGTATTTCCACGTATTACGAAGGCTGTACCGTCTACACTGATTTCAATTATTATTGTGACAAGTATTGCACTTATGAGCGGATTACAGTTGAAAACAGTAGGGGATATGGGAAGCTTACCGAAAGAATTACCGTTCTTTAGTATACCTGATGTGCCGTTTACACTTGAGACATTAGGTATTATTTTACCGTACTCAGTTATGCTTGCAATTATCGGCTTACTAGAGTCATTATTAACAGCTTCGGTTTTAGACGATATGACACATACGGAAAGTAATAAACATAAGGAAGCACGTGGGCAAGGTATTGCAAACATTGTCGCTGGTTTCTTCGGAGGAATGGCAGGATGTGCAATGATTGGTCAATCTGTTATTAATATTAAATCAGGTGGACGAGGTCGGTTATCAACGTTTGTAGCCGGTGGTTTTTTAATCGTATTGCTATTTGTTTTAGGGGATTACGTTGTTCATATTCCGATGGCAGCTTTAGTTGCAGTTATGATTATGGTTTCAATCGGAACATTTGATTGGAACTCTGTAGCAACAATTCATAAAGTACCAAAAGGAAACGCATTTGTTATGATCGTAACAGTTGTGATTGTCCTAATCACACATAATTTAGGATTAGGTGTAATTATCGGAACGATAATTAGTGCGGTTTTATTTGCATTCAATATGGCAAAGATTCACGTGAAACATTTGTATATTGAAAATAAGAAAATATATGAAATTCACGGCCAACTATTCTTCGCATCTACGGCAGAGTATATAAATGCTTTTTCATACAATGAAGGTGTGAAAGAAATTGAGATGAACTTTACTCATGCACACGTATGGGATGATTCAGCAGTAGCGGCAATTGATAAAGTTATAATGAAGTATGAACAGAACGGTGTGAAAGTAAGGATCACAGGGTTAAATGAACGAAGCTCGAAGATTGTTTCAAATTTGGCTACCTATAATAAGAGAATTGCTAGTTAGAAGCCTCCTTTTTAGGGGGCTTTATTATATAATACGAGTAGGATAACGAAAAGGGGATTCAGCATATGTACAAACAAATTTTATTAGCATGTGATGGTTCTGAACATGCACTTCGAGCAGCCGAGCATGCAACATATATTGCGAAATTTAACGAAGAAACACATGTTGAAGTTGTGTACGTAGTAGATAATAGAACGGCAAAATCAGATATTATACAAGGACAAACGGATTTAGAAACAATATCAGCTAGTCGAAAAGATAAATTAAAAGAGATTGAGGGTTTATTAAAGAAAGAGAACATTTCCTACAAAATTACGATTCTACATGGCGATCCAGGAGATACGATTGTTCAATATGTAAATACAGGAGATATAGATCTTGTTATTGCTGGGAGTAGAGGGCTAAATACACTGCAAGAGATGGTGCTTGGTAGTGTAAGTCATAAAATAGCAAAGCGTGTGAAATGCCCGATTATGATTATAAAATAAATTGAGTGAGATAGTCTGTATTGTAAGCGAGACCTTGATATAATTCGAGGTCTTTTTTGATGTATAGAGGGGGAGATTATGGCCATACTAGATATAAGTTTAGAGGGAAATTGTTAACTTACAAATTTGTAAGTTAGTTGTCAGTGAAATCGATGTTATGAAATTTTTTCCATTGATAAAATAAGAATATCAAAGGGGATATAGGGAGGATGGAAGGTATGAAATCATTTCAAAATTTGTCTTATAGCCAAGGAATAAGTTTAATTTGTTTAGGTGGATTTGCTGGATCTGTTATGTTAGCTGTTTTAATAAAGATGTTTCAGCAAATGTTTTAATCGTATGAATAGAAAATAGAAGGGAATTGATTAATATAAATAGCAAGAGAAGAACGATAAATAAAAAATAGCTCTTAGCATGTAAGTAAATGCTGAGAGCTATTTTTATGTTTATTTTTCTACACATTATATTTTGTTTAAACTGCTTTTGATTTTGCAGATCCTGTATTTAAAGTAAGAGCAAGGAAGAACATTGCAAGCACACAAGAAGCAAGGAGCAAAATGAATCCGCCGTCCCATCCGAATCCATCTACAATAAAGCCCATAGCTGCGCTAGCGAAAGTAGCTCCGCCTAGGTAACCGAAGAACCCAGTTAACCCAGCGGCAGTTCCAGCAGCTTTCTTTGGTGCTAAGTCTAGCGCGTGAAGACCAATTAACATAACAGGTCCGTAAATTAAAAATCCAATGGAAACAAGTGCGATACTATCAATGATTGGATGCCCAGCAGGATTTAGCCAGTAAACAAGAACGGCAATGAATACACCGACCATAAATAAAATACCAGCAGGTGCGCGGCGCCCCTTAAATAGTTTATCACTCATCCATCCGCAAAGAAGTGTACCTGGAATACCAGCCCATTCGTATAGAGCATAAGCTGTACGTGAGCTACTATGAGTAAAGCTTTTTTCTTCTACTAAATAAGTAGGAGCCCAGTCTACAACGCCGTAACGAACGAAATAAACAAAAACGTTAGCGATAGCGATATACCATAAAAATTTATTGTTTAATATGTATGTAAATAAAATTTCCTTTACTGAAAGCTCGCGTTCACGGTCCGCTACTTTTTCATCTGATGGATATTCCCCAGTATGTTCTTCAATAGAAGGTAATCCGCAAGATTGAGGTGTATCTCTCATCGTAATTAATACATAAATACCCACTAAAATTGAAAGAATACCTGGGAAGTAAAATATACTTTTCCAGTCATTTGCAAAGAAATATAAGCCTAATGTAACGAGAGAAGGCATAAGCGCGCCGCCGACATTATGAGCGACGTTCCAAATAGACATTTTTGTACCACGTTCACTAACGGAGAACCAGTGAACCATCGTACGACCACAAGGAGGCCATCCCATACCTTGTACCCATCCATTTAAAAACTGAAGTACAAACATAAGTATAATGCTCGTTGTAATGAAAGAAAATGAGCCGAAAATAATATTAATGATACCGGATAAAAATAGCCCAGCTGCTAAAAAGTAGCGAGGATTACAACGATCGGATACGATACCCATAAGAAATTTACTTAATCCGTAAGCGATAGATACTGCTGAAAGGATAACCCCAAGTTCCCCTTTACTAAAGCCTTGTTCGATTAAGTATGGCATTGCGAGTGAAAAGTTTTTTCGAACAAAGTAGTAACCCGCATAACCGATGAAGATGCCTAAGAATACTTGCAAACGCAATTTGCGGTATTCGCTATCAGTGCGATCAGCTGGTAAGCGTTCTGCGTGGGGCGCAGGTTTAAATAATTGTGTGAAAAACATAAAATGAAAATCCTCCCCTAATTAATTAGAAGCGTTTTAAGACAGAGAGAGAATACAAAAAGGCTATGAAATATAAAAAAGTTCCCTTTTTTATGATTCATAGCCGTATACTCCGATTCTCCGTGACTGTCAATATTAACTTCGACGAAAATTATACAACTTTGTGACAGAAATGTAAACGTTTTTATAAAGAAAGTTGTTGACGTAGTTTGTTTGTGGGATTAATATTTAAATACGTTAAATATTTTATTGCTTAAATAAGAGGTGGATAACATGCCAAATGATATGACTCATATTGATAAGATTCAAGCTCTTACATTCGCTATAGGGAAGAAAATGCAAACAGAGCTATTAGAACAAATGCAAGCATCAGGACTTACACCACCGCAGTTTTATATTTTAAAGATTTTAGATCATTACGGAGCTTCAAGAGCGACACAATTGGCGGAGAAAATGTACGTGAAACCGAGTGCGATTACAGTAATGATTGATCGTTTAATTGATCACGGGTTAGTAGAGCGCTATCACGACGATAATGATCGCCGCGTTGTTATCATTGAGCTAACTAAAAAGGGGAAAGCTACAGTAGAAGAAGCGATGGCGGCTCGTAATGAGCATATTGCAAAATACTTCTCACACTTAGAATTACAAGAGAGGGAAGATTTGTTACGCCTCTTTGAAAAGCTAGAAACAATTATTTGCGGGACACAAGAGAAAAAAGAGAAAAACTAAGAGGAATTGAGGAGATTACATGGAGCAACAAGAAAATCAGAATAGAAAGTTGTTGTTAATCGGTTTAGTAATCGCAATGCTATTTGCTGCATTGGACGGAACAATCGTTGGTACAGCAATGCCCCGTATCGTCGGTGAACTAGGCGGATTAAGTTTAATGACATGGTTAACAACAGCTTACATGTTAACATCAACAACGGTTGTACCGATTGCAGGTAAATTAGCGGATTTACTTGGGCGTCGTAACGTATATATAGCAGGATTAATTATCTTTATGGCTGGTTCAGCTTTATGTGGTATGGCAAACGGTATGACAGAATTAATTATTTTCCGTGGTATTCAAGGTCTTGGTGGCGGTATTATGATGCCAATGGCTATGATTATTATCGGAGATATGTTCACGGGAAAAGAACGTGCTAAATGGCAAGGTATTTTTGGAGCTCTATATGGTCTTGCCTCTGTAATTGGACCACAAGTTGGTGGTTGGATTGTAGACGCAGTGGACTGGAGATGGGTATTCTATATTAACTTACCAGTTGGTATTTTAGCGACAATCTTTATTGCAATGGGATTAAAAGCACATAAACAAACAGGACCAATTAAAATTGATATCGCTGGAATCTTCACGATGATTCTCGGTGTTGTAAGTTTATTACTTGCGTTAACGTTTGGCGGGAAAGATTATGCATGGGGTTCTTGGCAAATTATCGGGTTATTTGCACTAGCTGCCATTGGTATTGTTAGCTTTGTTATTGTTGAAACGAAGGCTGAAGAACCAATTTTACCGATGCACTTCTTTAAAAACCGCACATTTACACTACTGAATGCGATCGGTTTCTTTATGAGTATCGGAATGTTTGGAGCAATTATGTTCGTACCGTTCTTTATGCAAGGAATTGTAGGCGTAAGTGCTGCTGAATCAGGAACGATTATGACACCGATGATGATCACAATGATCGTTATGAGTATTATCGGTGGTCAACTTGTATTAAAAGTTGGTGTGAAACCACAAATTATTACAGGGATGCTTATTATGGCTAGTGGTTTCTGGTTATTAACAACGATGGATATGCACACAACTAAGCTTACCGCTACTTCTTATATGATGATTATCGGTTTAGGAATGGGTCTTGTTATGCCGATATTAACATTAGCATTACAAGAAAGCTTCCCGAAAAAAGATCTTGGTGTTGTAACATCATCAAGTCAATTCTTCCGTCAAATCGGTGGAACGTTTGGGATTACAATTTTAGGATCAATTATGAATAACACTTCAGGTACAACGTTAACAAATAAATTAGTACCTGTATTAGATACATTCCCAAAAGAAGCGGGACAAATGGTAACAAAATTGAAAGATATGATTCATACAGATCCACAGAGTTTATATTCGATGCTCTTTAGTCCAGAGGCATTAAAACAAATGCCAGAAGCATTTTCTAACAGTATCGTACCGGTTTTGAAAAGTTCTTTGGTGGATTCGCTTCATACTGTATTTTTAACAGGATTAGTATTTATCGTAGTAGGTGCAATCTTTACGATTTTCTTACAGAAGATTAAACTATCTGATCGTAAAAAAGCTGCAGAAGAGCCTGCTGTAGAAGAGAAAGAACAAACTGTATCATATTCATAATGAAAAAGCATCGCCTTATGGCGGTGCTTTTTTTGAGTATAACCTTAAAAGCTTTTTAGTGAGAAATGATTGACGTATTTTCATAAATGCGTTATATTATTTTCTGTAAACGGTTACATGAAATGAGGAGAAAAGAGAATGAGTACGATTAAAGACGTTGCAAAATTAGCAGGGGTATCTGTTGCGACCGTTTCCAGAGTGTTAAATAAAAATGGATATGTTCATGAGGATACATTAAAAAAAGTAGAGCGAGCAATTGAAATGCTAGATTATAAACCTAGTACAGTAGCACGTTCTTTATATAATAAAAAATCTCGTTTAATTGGCTTAGTTGTTCCAAATATCGTGAATCCATTCTTTCCAGAAGTTGCACGTGCCGTAGAAGATGTAGCACATAAGCAAGGTTACACAGTTGTCCTTTGTAACTCTGATGAAAATTTAGAAAAAGAGAAACAATACATTGATGTGCTTAGACAAAATAATGTGGATGGGTTTATTGTGGCAACGAATCCACAAAATAGTGTTAATTACATGAATTTGTCTATTCCAGTTGTTGCGATTGACCGTATGTTTAATGAGCGCATTCCTACTGTATATGCAGATAACTATGCAGGGAGTCAGGCGGCGACAAAGTTATTAATAGACAAAGGGTGTAAACATATTGCACATATTCGTGGACCTCGTGATGTGAGTACAGCCAATGAACGTTTTGAAGGTTTTGTAGACGTTATTACGCAAAATAATCTTTCTTATATGATTGCAGAGAGTACATTCGATCCAGCTAATAGTGAACGGGTAGCGGTGGAATTATTAGAAGAATATCCGCATATTGATGGAATTGTTGCTGGGAATGATTTAATTGCAATCGGCGTTGTAAAGGCTGCACTTCAAAAGGGAATTTCTATCCCAGACGATTTACAAATTATAGGATTCGATGGAATTTCTTTAACAGAAATGATGTATCCATCTATTACAACTGTTGCACAGCCAATTTATGAAATGGGGAAAATTGCAACAGAGTTGTTGTTAGAGCAGATGGAAGGAAATCCATTAGAAGAGAAACACTATCGTTTACCGATTGAAATTATAGAACGAAATACAACGAAGTAAGGAGATGAGACAGATGCCAAATATTGCAGTAGTAGGTAGTATTTCAATGGACTTAGTGGCTGTTTCAAAAATACGGCCGAAAGCAGGCGAAACGGTAATTGGTGAAGCATTTCATACGATCCCAGGAGGGAAAGGGGCCAACCAAGCAGTAGCTGCAGCTAGATTAGGAGCAAATGTAGCGATGGTTGGTGCAGTAGGAAATGATGATTACGGAACGGTAGTTAGAAAAAATTTAGAGAACGAACGCGTTTTTATCGACTATGTGGTACCGGTTACAGATAGAACGACAGGAATCGCTCATATCGTTTTAGCAGAAGAGGATAACAGCATTGTTGTCGTACAAGGAGCAAATGCTCTTGTAAATGAGCCGATTGTAGATCGTTCAAAAGACCTTCTTGTAAAAGCAGATATGGTTGTTCTTCAACTAGAGATTCCGCTTGAAACAGTAAAATACGTTCTGGCTATTTGTGAGGAGCACAAAATTCCAGTTATGTTGAATCCGGCTCCAGCACAATTTTTATCAGAAGATATTTTAGAAAAAGCGACTTATATTACGCCGAATGAGCATGAATGTCGCATCGTATTAAATGATTTCACATCACCAATTGAAGAGTTACTGGCTAAATATCCAAACAAACTACTGATGACAGAAGGTTCTAATGGTGTTCGTTTTCATAACGGAACGGAAGTTGTTCAAGTTCCAAGTATTGCCGTAGATGTAGTAGATACGACTGGAGCTGGTGATACATTTAATGGCGCGTTAGCAGTTGCGCTTTCTGAAGGAGAAATACTTCAAAAGGCTATTCGTTTCGCAAATATTGCTGGTGGTCTTTCTGTAACAAGACTTGGGGCACAGGGCGGTATGCCAACGAGAGATAGAGTACGTGAAGTGCAGGTGATTGTTGGATGAAAAAGCACGGTGTATTAAATAGTGAAATTGCGGCAGTCCTTGCTTCACTTGGACATACAGATACGATTGTAATTGCTGATTGCGGGTTACCTATTCCTGATGGAGTAAAACGAATTGATTTAGCAGTTGAAATCGGAAAACCTAGTTTTTTAGACGTATTACAAGTTGTTGCTGATGATATGGCAATTGAGAAAGTGACGTTAGCAGAAGAAGTCATTATGAATAATGCGGTGGTAAATAAAGAAGTTGAGATGTGTTTAATAGAGCCAGCATTTGAATATGTGTCTCATAAGGAATTTAAAGAGCATACAAAGAGAGCGAAGGCGATTATTCGTACAGGAGAAGCAACGCCTTATGCGAATGTTATTTTACATGCAGGCGTGATTTTTTAATAAAGGGATGTGATGAGAATGCATATTGAAATGAAGAACATTTCAAAAGCGTTCAGTGGTAATCCTGTTCTAAAAAACGCACAGTTTATGATTGAAACAGGAGAAGTCCATGCATTGATGGGGGAAAACGGAGCGGGGAAATCGACGCTCATGAAGATTCTAACAGGTGTATATAAAAAAGACAGTGGAGCAGTCACAATTGATGGACAAGAACGAACTTTTAAAAATGCGAAAGAAGCGGAAGAGTACGGTATTGCATTTATCCATCAAGAGTTGAACATATTACCGAATTTAACGGTAGCTGAAAATATGTTTCTTGGAAAAGAGTTAATGTATGGAAAAACGGGCATTTTACGTACGCGTCAAATGAATGCGATTGCCCAGCAGCAATTGGCAGATCTTGGTCTACATGTGAGAGGCGCTATGCTAGCAGGTGAATTATCAGTTGGACAACAGCAAATTATTGAAATTGCTAAAGCATTAATGACAAATGCGAGCGTTATTATTATGGATGAACCTACAGCAGCATTAACAGATCGCGAAATTGAAACACTGTTTATTGTTATTAATAAATTGCGTAAAGAGGACGTTTCGTTTGTTTATATTTCACACCGGATGGAAGAAATTTTTTCAATATGTGATGCTATTACGATTTTACGTGATGGAGAATATGTAGGGAAAAGATTAATTCCGGAGACATCATTTGATGAAGTAGTTAGCATGATGGTGGGTCGTAGTATTGGTGAACGTTATCCAGAACGAAATAGTCAAATTGGCGAAGTGATTTTTGAAATGCGTAACGGAACGAAAAAGGGGAAATTTGAAAATGTTTCGTTTCAAGTTAGAAAAGGTGAAATCCTTGGTGTTGCGGGCTTGATGGGAGCTGGTCGCACGGATATTATGAAAGCGATATTTGGATATGAACCGCTTGATTCAGGACAAATTTTTATGAATGGACAAGAAGTGAAAATTGATAGTCCAATTGATGCGATTAGACAACGAATTGCCTTTATTACAGAGGATAGAAAATCTGAAGGGCTTGTGTTAGATTTTTCGATTCGTGAAAATTTAGCTTTACCAAATTTAGAAAGTCTTTCAAAGGGAAGCGTTGTTAATAAAGGTTTAGAACAGCAATTTACAGAGGATATGATGAAGCTTCTTAATGTGAAAGCAGCAAACGGAGAGCAAGCTGTAAAATCTCTTTCTGGTGGAAATCAGCAAAAGATTGTAATTGCAAAATGGTTAGGTATTCATCCGCAGTTACTCATTTTAGATGAACCAACGAGAGGTGTAGATGTTGGGGCTAAAAAAGAAATTTACTCTATTATGAATAAGCTTACCGAGCAAGGAGATTCCGTTATTATGGTATCGTCTGAGCTTCCAGAAGTTTTAGGAATGAGTGATCGTGTTCTCGTCATTCATGAGGGGAAAATCGGTGGTATTTTAGAGAAGGATCAGGCATCGCAAGAGTCTATTATGGCACTAGCTACAGGGGGAGAGTAAGATATGGCTAAGAAGGGGAATGTATTACAACAACTTGGTTCTTTAATTGGATTAGTATTAATTATCGTAGTAATTACAGCTTTAAATCCAGCATTTATTGAAATTCCAAATTTATTTAATATACTGCGCCAAGTATCGATTAATGCACTCATTGCATTTGGAATGACCTTCGTTATTTTAACAGGGGGTATTGACTTATCGGTAGGTTCTATTTTAGCATTATCAAGTGCACTTGTTGCCGGAATGATGGCAAGTGGCATGGATCCGTTCCTTGCAATGGTAGTTGGATTATTAGCAGGTCTTGCAATGGGAATTATAAACGGTATCATTATTGCGAAGGGAAAAGTAGCTCCGTTTATTGCAACTTTAGCAACAATGACTATTTTTCGCGGGTTGACGCTTGTGTATATGGACGGACGTCCGATCACTGGTCTTGGTGATCATTTAATGTTCCAAATGTTTGGCCGTGGTTATTTCCTTGGTATTCCTGTGCCAGCCGTTACAATGATGATCGCTTTTGCAGTACTGTACTTTATTTTAAAGAAAACAACGTTTGGTCGCCGTACGTTTGCGATTGGTGGAAATGAAGAAGCGGCAGCTTTATCTGGTATTAATGTTACGAGAATTAAAGTAATGATTTACGGTCTTTCCGGAATTTTGGCAGCGCTTGCAGGTATTGTCTTAACATCAAGATTAGATTCTGCACAGCCGACTGCTGGTACTTCTTACGAATTAGATGCAATTGCTGCAGTTGTGTTAGGAGGAACGAGTCTTTCAGGTGGAAGAGGATGGATTGTTGGTACATTCATCGGTGTGCTTATTATTGGTGTACTAAATAACGGTTTAAATTTATTAGGTGTATCTTCTTTCTTCCAACAAGTTGTAAAAGGACTTGTAATCTTACTAGCTGTACTAATTGATCGTCGAAAAGAAGCGTAATGGAGGGGCAATTCATGAAAAAATGGTTACTGATACTCGTTGCATGCATCATGGTAGTTACTGCTGGTTGTTCAATGGAACCACCAGATTGGGCAAAGGATTCTGGCGATAAAGGTCGAAATAAAACTATTAAAGTTGGATTTTCTGTTTCAACTTTAAATAATCCATTTTTCGTCACGTTGAAAAAAGGTGCAGAAAAGAAAGCAAAAGATAGCGGCATTGAATTAATTGCTGTTGATGCACAAAATGATGCAGCGAAGCAAACAAACGATGTTGAAGATTTAATTCAAAAAGGTGTCGATGTAGTTGTTATTAATCCAACCGACTCAGATGCTGTTGCTTCAGCGGTAAGTGCAGCCAATGCAGCCAATGTTCCTGTTATTACAGTAGACCGAGTTGCAAATTCAGGTAAAGTTGTTTCTCACATAGCTTCCAACAATGTAGAAGGTGGCCAAATGGCTAGTGATTATATTCGGGAATTAGTTGGTGAAGGAACAAATGTTGCTGAGTTAGAAGGAATCCCTGGATCGTCTGCTGCTCGTGAGCGTGGGAAAGGATTCCATAACGTAGCTGATAAGTCTTTAAAAGTAGTAGCAAAACAAGCAGCTGATTTCGATCGTGCAAAAGGGTTATCCGTTATGGAAAATATTTTGCAAGCAAATAGCGATATAAAAGCAGTGTTTGCTCATAACGATGAAATGGCATTAGGCGCACTTGAGGCGTTGAAATCTGCTGGCAAAACGGACGTAGTCGTTGTTGGATTTGATGCAACGGACGATGCTGTAAAAGCGGTTAAAGATGGGCGCATGGCAGCAACAGTCGCTCAAAAACCGGAATTAATCGGAGAGAAGGCGATGGAAACAGCGAAAGAAATAACACAAGGTAAAAAAGTGGACAAATTTGTTCCGATTGAATTAGAGCTTATTAAGAAAAAATAAATAAATATAAAATGAAAATTAGGAAGGAAGAATAACAAATGAAATTTTTTATTGATACAGCAAACATTAACGAAATTAAAGAGGCAAATGCATTAGGTGTAGTAGCTGGAGTAACGACAAATCCATCACTTGTAGCAAAAGAAGGCGTAGATTTCCATGAGCGTATTCGTGAAATTTGCAGCTTTATTGAAGGACCTGTAAGCGCAGAAGTAATTAGCTTAGAAGCTGATAAAATGATTGAAGAAGGAAAAGAGTTAGCAAAAATCGCTCCAAACGTTGTTGTAAAAGTTCCAATGACAACAGAAGGCTTAAAAGCAGTAAAAGCATTCTCAGATTTAGGAATTCGTACAAACGTTACATTAGTATTCTCAGCAGTGCAAGCATTACTTGCAGCTCGCGCTGGTGCGACATACGTTTCACCGTTCTTAGGTCGCTTAGATGATATCGGTCATAACGGTATGGACTTAATTCGCCAAATCGCAGAAATCTTTGCAATTCACGGCATTGAAACAGAAATCATTGCAGCATCTGTACGTCACAGTGTTCACGTAACAGAAGCAGCATTAAACGGTTCACATATTGCAACAATCCCAGCAAACGTAATCGCTTCATTAGTGAAGCACCCATTAACAGATCAAGGAATTGAGAAATTCTTAGCTGATTGGGAAAAAACACAAGAGAAATAATACGAAATGGAGAACCCGAGTTTAATTAACTTGGGTTCTTTTTTTTGTTTGAAAGAATTTTCATGCAATTGTGCATATTGTCTTTTAAATTTTTAATATAAGCTATTTAATATATAACAAATCACTCTTTATTTTTCACATTTCGACATAAAAAGATAGAGGGTCTGACCAGAAAACTGGAGGGCATGATTCTATAACAGAAAGCTTATTGCTTATAGAATCATGTCTTTTATTATACAAGGGAGGATAGTTTACGTGTTTTTATCTGAAGTTTAAGATTGATACAAGGGGATGATTAAAATGAGAAAAAAAGCGCCATTTAAAGTGTTGTCATCATTAACGATCGCGACATTCATCGGATGCTCAGCTGTAATGAGTGCTCCGTTAGCATACGCAGAAACGCCAGCAAAAGAAAGTGTGTCTACAACGCCAATTGATCATAACTTAATTCAAGAAGATCGTTTAGCGGAAGCGCTGAAAGAAAGAGGAACAATTAATCCAGCATCATCAAAAGAAGAGACAAAAAAGGCTGTAGAGCAATATATTGAAAAGAAACAAGGGGATCAGGCAAATAAAGAAATTCTTCCAGATGATGCTGCTCAAGAAGCATCTGATTTCGTGAAAAAGGTAAAAGAGAAAAAGATGGAAGAAAAGGAAAAAGTAAAGAAAGCTGAAAAAAATGTTAGCCCTGAGCAAAAGCCAGAGCCAAATAAAAAGCAATTAGATGGGAAAGTTCCAACTTCTAAGGCGAAACAAGCTCCATATAGTGGATCTGTTCGCAATGATAAAGTGTTAGTGTTACTCGTTGAATTTAGTGATTATAAACATAATAATATTGAACAAATACCAGGTTATATGTATTCGAAAGATTTTAGTAGAGACCATTATCAAAAAATGTTATTTGGTAATGAACCTTACACATTATTTGATGGTTCGAAAGTAAAAACATTTAAACAATATTATGAAGAGCAGTCTGGCGGTAGTTATACGACAGACGGATATGTAACGGAGTGGCTAACTGTCCCAGGCAAAGCATCTGATTACGGAGCTGATGGTAGCAGTGGTCATGATAATAAAGGACCAAAAGGAGCACGTGATTTAGTGAAGGAAGCTTTAAATGCGGCAGCTGAAAAGGGATTAGATTTATCTCAATTTGATCAATTCGATAGATATGATACAAATGGTGACGGTAATCAAAATGAATCTGACGGTGTAATTGATCATTTAATGGTAATCCATGCTGGTGTTGGTCAAGAAGCTGGTGGCGGTAAATTAGGTGATGATGCGATTTGGTCACATCGTTCAAAATTAGCAAGAGATCCAGTAGCGATTGAAGGTACAAAATCAAAGGTAGATTATTGGGATGGAAAAGTAGCAGCGCATGATTACACAATTGAACCAGAAGACGGTGCAGTAGGTGTGTTTGCACATGAATTTGGACATGACCTTGGTTTACCGGATGAATATGATACGAAGTATACTGGAACTGGATCACCAGTCGAAGCTTGGTCATTGATGAGTGGAGGTAGCTGGACAGGGAAAATCGCAGGAACAGAGCCAACTAGTTTTTCTCCACAAAATAAAGACTTTTTACAAAAGAATATGGGCGGCAACTGGGCGAAAATTTTAGAAGTAGATTACGATAAAATTAAGCGTGGTGTAGGAGTTCCTACATATATTGATCAAAGTGTTACAAAATCAAATCGTCCAGGTATAGTACGTGTCAATTTACCAGATAAGAGTATCGAAACAATTAAGCCTGGGTTTGGAAAACAGGCATACTATAGTACAAGAGGCGATGATATTCATACGAAATTAGAAACACCGTTCTTTGATTTAACGAAGGGAACAAATGCAAAGTTTGATTATAAGGCGAATTATGAATTAGAAGCTGAGTGTGATTTCATCGAAGTACATGTTGTAACTGAAGATGGAACAAAAACATTGATTGATAGATTAGGAGAAAAGATAGTACAAGATGATAAAGATACAACAGATGGGAAATGGATTGATAAATCATACGATTTAAGTCAGTTCAAAGGGAAGAAAGTTAAACTACAATTCGACTATATTACAGATCCAGCTTTAACATATAAAGGTTTTGCAATGGATAATGTAAATGTAACAGTTGATGGACAAGTAGTATTTTCAGATGATGCAGAAGGACAATCTAAAATGAAGTTAAATGGGTTCGTTGTTTCTGATGGGACAGAAAAGAAACCCCATTATTATTATCTAGAGTGGAGAAACTATGCTGGGTCAGATAATGGATTAAAAGCGGGAAGAGGTCCGGTGTATAATACAGGTCTTGTCGTTTGGTATGCAGATGATAGCTTCAAAGATAACTGGGTTGGGGTGCATCCAGGTGAAGGATTCCTTGGTGTTGTTGACTCTCATCCAGAAGCGTTAGTTGGCAATCTAAACGGGAAACCAGCGTACGGTAATACTGGAATGCAAATTGCAGATGCTGCATTTTCATTTGATCAAACGCCGACATGGAGTGCAAATTCATTAACACGTGGACAATTTAATTATACTGCATTACAAGGTGTTACAACATTTGATGATTCAAAAGTATACAGCAACAAACAAATTGCTGACGCAGGACGCAAAGTTCCAAACCTTGGTCTTAAATTCCAAGTTGTTGGACAAGCAGATGATAAGTCTGCAGGTGCTGTTTGGATTAGACGTTAATAAAGTGAAACTTTAATTAGTGGGGGTTTTGTCCATCCCCCACCAATCGGGATAAAATAAAAGCACATTCTTCATATGAAGAATGTGCTTTTTTATTTGTACAGTAAGTTATTATTTTAGCTTGTGTAATACAACTGTTTATCTATGTGTAGTGTATCAAATTATGTGGGGAAAGGAAATATTTCCGAGGAAATTGTCGAAGTATCGTTGGTATTTATTCAGTTTCTTTTTTAAAGGAAGAACGTAGTATTGCTTTTATACATAAGTTTATTTACAGTATTACTTGGTTATATGCAAAAGTAATATATTAGGAGAAAAAAAGACAATGATGGGCTACCCCATCATTGTCTTTTTCACTTTGCTTCTTACATAAATCATTCCAGCAAATGTTAATAAGAATGCAGTTCCGATAACAAAGCTAGCGCTAGGTGATGCCCCGATTGCTCCGACTGTAAAGGAGCCAGCAACAACTCCTAACGAGAAGAATGCATAAAACAATCCGAATGCTTTCCCTCGGTTACCATCTGTTGTATTTTCAACAAGTAAAGCATTAATTGCTGGGAAGAGGATAGCGAATCCAATTCCATAAATCATCATAACGATAAAGAGCATGCCTTTTGTTGCAAATAATCCGAGTAAAGATAACGCTAGTGCCATTACTGCAATCCCGATTAGCATTAGTTTTGAACGATTAAATCGATCGTAAATGCGATTTGTTGGCAGTAAGAAGAAGAGGATAGCGGTAATTCCGAATACACTTAACATCATGCCTGTTGTAGATGCTTTAAGTGCTAACGCCTCAACTTTTACTGGTAACATATAAGTGACAATCCCTTGTGAAAACATTAGTGTGAAAGCACCAATATATGCTTGTAATAAAGGTTCAGATCTCAATAGTTCAATCATATCTTCTTTGTTCATCATTTGTGTTCTTGATGTATCTTTCCTTGATACGTTATTTGGTAAGAAGAATAGAGATACGATTGTACCAAGGACCATTAAAATAGAAATGGTAATGAACACCCACTCTATACCAGCTGTTGCTTTCATAATGCCGCTGAAAGCAGGTCCTACGATTGCCGCTGTTCCAACAGCAGCACCAGATAGAGCCATTGCCTTACCTTGCCTTGCTGAATTTGTTTGTTTTGATAAAAACGTAAAGGCAGCAGGAATTAAAAATCCGTCACTAAAACCGTGCATAAAGCGCACAACTAATAGTTGTTCACCACTTTGAACAACGGTGTATAACAAGACTATGAAACTCGTAATTCCCATGCTTATATAAAGGATTTTTTTTGCACCAAATTTATCAACAGCGGCTCCAGCAATAATATTACCGATCATATTAGCGAATGAGTACATACCGACAACTAGCCCGATAACAAGAGGGGTTCCTCCAAGGCTTTGAGCGAAAGTACTCATAATAGGTAATTGTGAAAATGTATCTAAAAACGCTACGATAACAATAAAGTAAATAAAATATTTCAAGCGATATTCACCTCTCCTATGCTATTATGGCATAATGCTAATTTCAACCGCAATGAAATTGAATTAACAGATGTGGAAAAAAGTACAAAGTGACAAAATATTGAACGTTATTTGTTAAAATTTAGTGGAAATGAGATTGTTTTTTGAAATATATGGATAAAAGTATTATAATAGATTTGTAAACTTCACCAGGTTAAGTATATACATAGAGAGGGATGTATAAAATGAAAGCATTACTTTGGCATAATCAACATGATGTACGAGTAGAAGAAGTACCAGAACCAACTGTAAGACCAGGAGCAGTGAAAATTAAAGTTAAATGGTGTGGTATCTGCGGGACAGACCTGCATGAATATTTAGCAGGTCCTATTTTTATTCCAACAGAAGAACATCCATTAACACACGTAAAAGCACCGGTTATTTTAGGTCATGAGTTTAGTGGTGAGGTAGTAGAAATTGGTGAAGGAGTTACATCTCATAAAGTGGGAGACCGCGTTGTTGTAGAACCAATTTATTCTTGTGGTAAATGTGAAGCTTGTAAACATGGACATTACAATGTTTGTGAACAACTTGTTTTCCACGGTCTTGGTGGAGACGGCGGTGGTTTCTCTGAATATACAGTAGTACCAGAAGATATGGTTCATCATATTCCAGATGAAATGACGTATGAACAAGGTGCGCTTGTAGAACCAGCAGCAGTAGCAGTTCATGCAGTACGTCAAAGTAAATTAAAAGAGGGTGAAGCTGTAGCTGTATTTGGTTGTGGTCCGATTGGGCTTCTTGTAATCCAAGCAGCAAAAGCAGCAGGCGCAACTCCTGTTATCGCAGTGGAACTTTCTAAAGAACGTCAAGAGCTAGCTAAATTAGCAGGTGCTGATTACGTATTAAATCCAGCAACTCAAGATGTACTAGCAGAAATTCGTAACTTAACAAATGGTTTAGGTGTAAATGTTAGCTTTGAAGTAACAGGTGTTGAAGTTGTACTTCGTCAAGCAATTGAAAGTACAAGCTTTGAAGGCCAAACTGTAATTGTTAGTGTGTGGGAAAAAGATGCGACAATTACTCCGAACAACCTTGTATTAAAAGAAAAAGAAGTTATCGGTATTCTTGGATATCGTCATATATTCCCAGCTGTTATTAAATTAATTAGCTCTGGCCAAATTCAAGCAGAGAAATTAATTACGAAAAAAATTACAGTGGACCAAGTTGTTGAAGAAGGCTTTGAAGCACTTGTAAAAGATAAAAAACAAGTGAAAATTCTTGTTTCACCTAAATAATATATAATAGAAGAAAGTAGCTCTTTTCTAGAAATAGAAAAGGGCTACTTTTTTTCTATACTGAAAGGTGATAGACTTTCCTTTAACTAAAGGTATTTTTGTTTGGAAGGGGAAGTCCAATGCTTTCATTTATGTTGACATTGAAACGGATGTTAAGAGCCTGTTTACGAGCATGGAAAGATAAAGAGTTTCAAGTGTTATTCGTATTAACAATTTTGACATTAACATCGGGGACGATTTTTTATAGTACAGTTGAAGGGTTACGTCCTCTTGACGCTTTATATTTTAGTGTGGTCACGTTGACGACTGTCGGTGATGGGAATTTTAGTCCGCAAACTGATTTTGGAAAGGTATTTACGATCTTATACATATTTATCGGGATTGGATTAGTGTTTGGATTTATTCATAAATTGGCAGTTAATGTGCAACTGCCAAGTATATTATCGAAAAGAAAAAAAGAGTAAAGCAGTTAATCGCTTTACTCTTTTTTTACATTAGTTTAGACAAGTATTTGCAGTAGCTTAACAATACTTTATTACAATGTAAGTGTATTCGTTCATTACGTTCACTATGTATAAAGTTATAGTGATATGAACATTTGCATATTTTAATTTAATAATAGAAATTCGGTGAAAGGTGAGATATTCTAATCATAGGTTAACCGGAAGACATCATAGGATCCTAAAAAAATATGAACAATAATTCAATTATAAAATGGAGGATTTCAGATGAAAAAGAAAGTTCTTGCTTTAGCAGCAGCTATTACGTTAGTAGCGCCATTACAAAGCGTTGCATTTGCTCATGAAAACGATGGAGGACAGAGAGTTGGAGTTATTCCGCGCTGGTCTGCTGAAGATAAGCATAAAGAAGGCGTAAACTCTCATTTATGGATTGTAAACCGTGCAATGGATATTATGTCTCGTAATACAACACTTGTAAAACAAGATCAAGTTGCACTATTAAATGAATGGCGTACGGAGTTAGAGAACGGTATTTATGCTGCTGACTATGAAAATCCTTATTATGATAATAGCACATTTGCTTCACACTTCTATGACCCTGACAATGGAAAAACTTATATTCCATTTGCAAAGCAGGCAAAGGAAACTGGAGCTAAATATTTCAAATTAGCAGGTGAGTCATACAAAAATAAAGATATGAAACAAGCATTCTTCTATTTGGGGTTATCTCTTCATTATTTAGGGGATGTAAATCAACCGATGCATGCAGCAAACTTTACAAATCTTTCGTATCCACAAGGGTTCCATTCTAAATATGAAAACTTTGTAGATACGATAAAAGATAATTATAAAGTAACGGATGGAAATGGATATTGGAACTGGAAAGGTACAAATCCAGAAGATTGGATTCATGGAGCGGCAGTAGTTGCGAAACAAGATTACTCTGGCATTGTAAATGATAATACGAAAGATTGGTTCGTGAAAGCAGCTGTATCACAAGAATATGCAGATAAATGGCGCGCTGAAGTTACACCAATGACAGGTACGCGATTAATGGATGCACAACGTGTTACTGCTGGATACATCCAGCTTTGGTTTGATACGTACGGAAATCGTTAAATATTTGAAAAAGGTCAAATCTCAGAATAGAGTATTTGGCCTTTTTATTACTACACAGTACATGGAGGTATGAAACGTGAAAGGTAAATTGCTAAAAGGTGTACTTAGCTTTGGTATTGGTTTAGGAGCTTTATATAGTGGATCTTCAGCTCAAGCAGAAATGTCTACAAATCAAAATGATACGTTAAAAGTAATGACCCATAATGTATATATGTTATCAACGAATTTATATCCAAACTGGGGACAAAATGAGCGTGCGGATTTAATTGGGGCAGCGGATTATATGAAAAATCAAGATGTTGTTATATTAAATGAAGTGTTTGATAATAGTGCTTCAAATCGCTTATTAGGAAATTTGAAGAAAGAATATCCAAATCAAACGGCAGTATTAGGTCGTAGTAGTGGAAGCGAGTGGGATAAGACGTTAGGCAACTATTCATCTTCGACTCCTGAAGATGGAGGTGTAGCGATTGTGAGTAAATGGCCAATTGTTGAAAAGATTCAATATGTATTCGAAAAAGGCTGTGGACCAGATAACTTATCAAATAAAGGATTTGTATACACAAAAGTTAAGAAAAATGATCGTTTTGTGCATGTAATTGGGACTCATTTACAAGCTGAAGATAGTATGTGTGGAAAAACTTCGCCGGCATCTGTACGTACAAAACAGCTACAAGAAATTCAAGAGTTTATTAAAAATAAAAATATACCAAATAACGATTATGTGTTAATTGGTGGTGATATGAATGTGAATAAAATAAATGCTGAGAACAATAGTGACTCAGAGTACGCATCCATGTTCAAAACATTGCACGCTTCTATTCCATCTTACACTGGGCATACTGCAACTTGGGATGCGACGACAAACAGTATTGCGAAATATAACTTTCCCGATAGCCCTGCCGAGTATTTAGATTATATTATTACAAGTAAGGACCATGCTAATCCATCGTATATAGAGAATAAGGTGTTACAGTCGAAATCGCCACAATGGACTGTTACGTCATGGCTCAAAAAATATACATATAATGATTACTCGGATCATTATCCAGTAGAGGCGACTATTTCTATGAAGTAGAGTAGCCTAAAAAAGTTTCTTCGTAAAGAAGAAACTTTTTTTATTTGAAAACAGGAAAATCATTCTTTCTTTCCAATATGTATAAGACATATATATAAGAGGAGAGAAAAATGTGGATAGAGGAATTTTTAAGGAAGTTCCATTACCGTGTGCATTTTTAGATGAAGTGGCTTTAGAGAGGAATATTCAATCGATTATAGAGTTAAGTGGAGATAAGAAGATTCGCATAGCGAGTAAATCATTACGCTCTGTTCCAATTATGAAAAAGATTTTAGCTGCAAATAATCGCTTTCAAGGTATTATGTGTTTTTCTCCTAGAGAAGCTTTGTTTTTAATTGAACAAGGATTTAATGATCTACTGCTCGGATATCCTGCTTATGATGAAAGAGCTTTATATGAAATTAGTTTGCTAACAAAGCAAGGGCTCATTATAACTTGTATGGTGGATTGTGAAGACCATATTACTTATTTAGAAAAAATTGCTGAGAAGTCTAAAGGGTGTTTTCGCGTTTGTTTGGATATTGATATGAGTAGTCGTTTTTTAAAATTTCATTTTGGTGTAAAAAGATCCCCGGTAAAAGATGTGCAGAGCGCTTTGAAAATAGTAGAAAAGGTGAAGGGCTCATCATATTTAATACTAGATGGTGTAATGGGATATGAAGCTCAAATTGCCGGGGTGGGGGATCATATACCGAATCAATGGATGAAAAGTAAAGTGGTTTCGTATTTAAAGAAGAAATCAGTGTTAGAGGTTAAAGAAAGAAGAGGACGTATCGTAAAAGAACTACAAAACCTTGGTATTGAACTAAGATTTGTAAATGGGGGAGGAACAGGAAGTATAAAAACAACTGAGCAAGATAACTCAGTTACGGAGATTACTGTAGGGTCCGCCTTTTACTCTCCTAAACTGTTTGATTATTATAAAGAAGTAAAATTTCAGCCAGCCGTTGGATTTGCTTTACCAGTTGTACGTAAACCGGCTCCGTTTATTTATACTTGCCTAGGCGGCGGATATATTGCCTCAGGTGCAGTTGGTAAAGATAAAGAGCCTGAGGTTTGGCGACCGGGTGGTGCAAAACTATTAGCTTTAGAAGGTGCTGGTGAAGTGCAAACACCAATTTTTTATAACGGTGAGGAACGAGTGGATATAGGAGATTCTATCTTGTTTCGTCATAGTAAAGCTGGAGAGTTATGTGAGCGTTTTCCTGTTTTGTATCGCATTAAACAAGGGGAAATTGTTGGAGAGTATTCAACATATCGGGGGGATGGACAATGCTTTCTATAAAGGGAAAAAAATGGAGAAATTGGACAGGGAATGTAGAAGGAACACCGCATTATACGATGTATCCAAAAAGTATACAAGATGTAGTAGAAGTTGCAGGGTATGCACGAAAAAAAGGAAAGAAAATTCGTGTTGTCGGTTCAGGGCATTCTTTTACACCTCTTGTGCAAACGGAAGAAATTTTAGTTTCTTTAGATGAATTGAAGGGCATTATGAATATTGATGTAGAGAAGATGACTGTTGAAGTGTGGGCGGGAACAAAGTTACATGATTTAGGGAAGTTACTTCAGGAAAAAGGTTATGCGCAAGAAAATTTAGGGGATATTGATTCACAATCTATTGCGGGAGCGATTAGTACGGGAACTCATGGGACGGGTGTTACATTTGGGAGTTTATCAACACAAGTTATAGAGATCACGGCAGTTTTATCAACAGGTGAGAGTATAGTTTGTTCAGAAACCGAAAACGCCGAATATTGGAAAGCATTTCAGTTGTCGCTTGGAATGCTAGGTATCATTGTAAAGATAAAATTGAAGGTTATCCCAGCGTATTCTCTCGTTTATGAAAGCGAAAAACAGTCATTAACTACTGTAATGAACAAACTAGAAGAATATAAGAAGAATCGTCATTTTGAATTTTTCGTTTTTCCTTATTCAGATGAAGTGCAAGTGAAATTTACAAACGAAACAACGAGTAAAGAAAGTGATTTGAAATGGCATAAACTAAAGGTGGAGTTACTTGAAAATAGGATGTTCTCTTTGTTATCTAAAGGGTGTAAATGGTTTCCTTCTATAAGTAAAGGAGTAAGCCGATTATCAGCTAAGGCTGTACCAAATACGAAAATAATTGGCGTAAGCTATGAAGTGTTCGCTACATCACGTACGGTTCCATTTTATGAAATGGAGTATAGTGTTCCTTCAAAGTATATGAGGACTGTTGTAGAAGAAATTTCAAATCTTATTGAAAAGAAAAAGTATAAGGTACACTTCCCGATTGAATGCCGTTATGTGAAAGGTGATGATATATGGCTCAGTCCAGCGTACGGAAGAGATTCAGCGTATATTGCTGTTCATATGTATAAAGGTATGAAGTATGCCGCTTATTTTGGTGAAGTGGAGGAAATTTTTCTAAAGTATGAAGGGCGCCCACATTGGGGGAAAATGCATACGTTAACGTACGAAAAATTACAAAATATATATCCAGAATTGCATTCGTTTCTAAAAATGAGGAAGTCACTAGATGAAACAGGAATGTTTTTAAGCCCTTATACAGAAAAGTTATTTACGATTATGAAAAAAAGCTGACAAATTATTATTTGTCAGCTTTTTTAAGTGTAATTGCATTTCTTGTATGACTAATACGCTCGTAAAATAGTAATTTATCACTGCTAAGTACATGTAATAAAACATGAATAATAAATAGCCCGTTAATTACGAATTGGAATAACAATATAACCAGTAATACTAAAGGCTCTGTATGATTTAAGATAGAGCTACTAGAAAGAATATAATTGATTCCACCTAAAATGAAATAGAATATACCGTAACGAATGAATAATTCCTTCATTGTAATATGTTCGGATTTTCCTTTAACGTAAATACGAAGCAATGCTTTCCCAATTGTTTTTCCGTTCGTAAAGTATGGAATGATAATAAAGTAAATTAAGATTGAACATGCAATGAAAAGGAGTTCGTATACATTTGTATAAGATTGGATGTTAGAAATAAATAGTGAGTTCCCTTTGTTTTTAATGAAAGGTACAACGATAGATAAGAAAATCCAATCAATTTGCATAGCAATGAGACGACGAACGAATCCAACTGGTTTCGTTTCTAAATCAATATGACTATCTAACTCGCTCGCTTTCGGAAGGAAGTACGTAAATATTGGTGCGATAATAAAACCAATGATTCCTCCTAATGTATTTAAAAACAAATCGTCTATATCGAATAGGCGATAGGCACAATTATATATACCATATAATCCAGTCACCTGTGTTAGCTCGAAAAATAGTGAAAGACAAAAAGAAATACAAATAGTCTGTAAGAAACTACGTCGGAAATAATAACGTAAGTAAATACCGAATGGAACGGTTAATAGAACGTTAAAAGCAACTTGTAAAAATGCAGATTCTTTTAATAACAAGAAATAAGTAGTTGGTTTCGTTAAAATTGCCGATGTATGGTTACTAATCTCTTGTATGAAATAAAATGGTGAGAGTTGCATATGCTGTGTATTAGCGGGTTGTAGGCTACAAGTATCATACGTTTGTGGTAACGGCAAAATAACAAGAAAATAGGCATTTAATAAGTAAAGTAATAATGAGTATAAAATAAATGAGCGCCATTTATTTAAATAACCGTATTTT
>NZ_JBALMG010000031.1:47582-48462 GCF_036963225.1 Bacillus sp. JJ783
AAAGGAATTAATAGAAACATTGCTAAAATAGGAAATAAAATAAAAGCTATTTTTACTGGAAATAAATATGCAGTCAAAATGAAGCTCCTTTCAATGAAATTTCGTTTATCATTATAGCGCTTAAAAGAATTTAAAACAAAGTTGAAATAGCTCGAAATAGAAAAAATTACAAATTTTAAATAGATTAAGTTATAATAAGTTTAATATAAAGATATTATGATTATGCAAGTTGAAAGAGGGTACATGATATGCAATATGAGCTTTTTTCGGTAAGCGGGGATCATATTACAACTTTTGAAAGCACATGGCGTTTTCAGGAGGGAGAACAGATTTTTGTTCATGATGATAATACAAAACGAAATTTTATTATTATTCGCTTAACACATGATTTATTTCAAAAAAATACACATGTTATTCGCTTGTATTGTCAGGAAAAGAAAGTTTATGCATAAGGAAAAACCTCTTACTATACGGGGGCAGTAAGAGGTTTTTTATTGTATATAGGCAGCATTGGATTTTGCAGAAAGGATATAATTTTGTATTTGGTGTTTCCACGTTTCATCATTCTTTCTTAGAGAAAGCCATTCGTGATAATCTTGTTGAGTTTTCCATAACATGCGAACCATATATTCGGCTCTATTATCTATATGATGCATCTGTGAAAATTCTATGTTAATAAAGCCTTGTGTTCCATATGATGGAGAATGCTGTTTAAGTGAATGAAATAGTTCATTTTCATAGCCATATTTAATATGAATAAGTTTAGTAACGATAAACATACGAACACCTCTTTTTCGATAGTATTAAAAAAATGGGATAGAAGAGAGAAGTTTTATCCCATAGAACCCCGATGGGTAGGGGTAATTAAAGTTTCACTTTA
>NZ_JBALMG010000032.1:0-29493 GCF_036963225.1 Bacillus sp. JJ783
GTCGGGACCGCCATTTTATATAAAGAAAAGAACGAAACAAGTTGTTTCGTATTTTTTTATTTGTTTTAACAAAAAACTAATAAAGACAGTCAAACTATCCTTAGGAAAACTCCTAAGGACTTTTTTATATATTTAAAACCTGTATAATAAAGAGCAGAGAACATTGTGAGTAAAGTAGGTGAAGTCTGTGAGTAAATATGAAATAACAACAAAATCTTCCGAAGAAACCCAGCGATTATCAGAAAAATTAGGGGGACTTGTAAAGGCACAAGATGTAATTATTTTAGAAGGTGATCTTGGAGCTGGCAAGACGACTTTTACAAAAGGACTAGCAAAAGGTCTTGGAGTGAAAAGAGTCGTAAATAGTCCTACCTTCAATATTATTAAAGAATATAAAGGAAGATTACCGCTATATCATATGGATGTGTATCGTTTAGCGGAAAGTGAAGAAGATTTAGGATTTGATGAGTATTTCTATGGTGAGGGGATTACAGTAGTAGAATGGGCTCATTTAATAGAAGCATATTTACCGAATGAGAAGTTACAAATTAGTTTATTCCATGCTGGAGATGATACAAGAAAAATTGTACTCGAGCCAATTGGAAATCGCTATATTAGATTATGTGAGGAGCTATTACAAGATGAAAGTACTAGCAATTGATACTTCAAATTACGTAATGGGTGTATCCCTTATTGAGGAAGGGAACGTGATTGGGGAAATCATTACAAATTTAACAAAAAACCATTCTGTACGTCTTATGCCAGCTGTAGAGCAACTGTTAAAAGAATGCGGTGTAAAACCGAAAGAATTGACTAAAATTGTTGTAGCAGCTGGACCAGGATCATATACAGGTGTTCGTATAGGTGTAACAGCTGCAAAAACATTAGCTTGGTCACTCCAAATACCAATTGTAGGTGTATCAAGTTTAGAAGTGGTGGCTGCAAATGGTGCTAATTTTAAGGGACTACTGTGCCCTTTATTTGATGGCCGACGTGGTCAAATTTACACGGGGTTATATACATATGAAGGAGAACATATAACTTCAATAGAAGAAGACCGAATTATTCTTATTGTTGACTGGTTGCAAATGTTAAAAGATAAAGGACAGCCTGTTTTATTTATTGGTAACGATGTTAAATTGCATAAAGAAACAATTGTAGAATATTTAGGTGATCAAGCTGTATTTGCTCCGTTCACTAAAAATAACCCAAGACCAAGTGAATTAGCATTTTTAGGATTACAAAAAGAAGAACAAGACGTGCATACGTTTGTTCCTAGCTATCTTCGTTTAGCTGAAGCTGAAACAAAATGGTTAGAAAGTCAAAAACAATAGGGGCCTACAGAAGATGGATATGATATTTAGAAAGATGGCACTTAATGATATTGCTCAAATTGTAGCTATTGAAGAAGCATCTTTTTCAACCCCTTGGACTACAGATGCCTTTCACCGTGAATTAGAGATGAATGAACATGCACATTATGTCGTGCTAGAAAAAGATGAACTCGTAATTGGATATTGTGGATTGTGGATAATTCTTGATGAATCACATGTAACAAATATAGCTATCCTACCAGAATACAGAGGTCAAAAGCTAGGGGATGCCTTATTGAAAGAAGTCATTTCCGAAGCGAAAGGGTTAGGAGTAAAAACAATGACACTTGAAGTACGCGTGTCAAATGAAGTAGCAAAGCAGTTATACAGAAAATACGGATTTCAAAATGGTGGGATTCGTAAACGATACTATGCAGACAATCAGGAAGATGGTCTTGTAATGTGGGTGAATATATAATGGAAAAAAATACAATTATACTTGGTATTGAAACAAGCTGTGATGAAACAGCTGTAGCAGTTGTTAAAAATGGAACGGAAATCATTGCGAATGTCGTTGCATCGCAAATTGAAAGTCATAAGCGTTTTGGCGGAGTTGTACCAGAGATTGCATCCCGTCATCATGTAGAAGAAATCACAGTTGTGTTAGAAGAAGCTTTAAAAGAAGCGAATATCACTTTTGAGGATATTGATGCAATTGCTGTAACAGAAGGCCCAGGTTTAGTCGGAGCACTTTTAATAGGTGTAAATGCAGCGAAAGCTGTGGCTTTTGCTCATGATATCCCTCTAGTTGGTGTTCATCATATTGCTGGTCATATTTATGCGAACCGTTTAGTAAAAGAAGTACAATTCCCGTTACTATCGCTTGTTGTATCCGGTGGGCATACGGAGCTTGTTTATATGAAAGAACATGGTTCATTTGAAGTGATTGGTGAAACGCGAGATGATGCGGCAGGAGAAGCTTACGATAAAGTAGCTCGTACATTATCAATGCCTTATCCAGGTGGTCCTCATATTGACCGCCTTGCGCATGAAGGAAAACCAACAATTGATTTGCCTCGTGCGTGGCTAGAACCTGATTCGTATGATTTCAGCTTTAGTGGATTGAAATCGGCAGTTATCAACACTGTGCATAACGCAAAACAGCGCGGTATAGAAATTGCACCAGAAGATTTAGCAGCAAGTTTCCAAGAAAGTGTAATAGATGTACTTGTAACGAAAGCGTCTCGTGCAGCAGATGCTTATAATGTAAAACAAGTGCTCCTTGCTGGTGGAGTAGCTGCTAATAAAGGGCTTCGTGCACGTTTAGCAGCAGAATTTGCACAAAAAGAAAATATAGAGCTAATTATTCCTCCTCTATCTTTATGCACAGATAATGCAGCGATGATTGCGGCTGCAGGTACAATTGCATACGAACAAGGAAAACGCGCTACATTAGCTTTAAATGCAAATCCAGGATTAGATATTGAAGCATAGTTATACACAAAATTAACCACAGCTTGTGGATAAAACCCGTATTATCTGTTGATAATATGGGTTTTTTTGTGTGTATAAAATGTGCATAATTTTTTTTGCGACTGTGGATAATGTGGAAAAGTTATTTGGGAGTTTATATTATAAAGGTGGATATGTGTATAACCTTGTGGATAACATAGGTGAAGTCTGACCTTTGAAGAAATTCTTTTTTGGGAAATAAAAAACAAGGAGATGTCCAAAAAACATTTTGAAATATCCTCCACTTATTATATAAGGTACTACTATTGTCAATCCTTGTCGAATCGATTATATAATTTCATTTACTATGGTATTAATTCCAAAAAAGAAAATAAAAAGGAGGTCATCTCGTCAAAAAGCCCGACTTATGAGACATCCTCCTCTTTTAAATTCTCTTATATATGCAGTTCTTCCCATTCTGCCATACAAGCTTCAAGCTGTTCTTGCAGTGTTTGTTTTTTAGTTGTAATTTCACTAGCCTTTTCATAATCTGCATATATTTCTGGTAAGCAAAGCTGGTCTTCTAAAGTAGCAATTTCTTCTTCTAAGCCTACGATATTTTGTTCCAGTTCTTCAATTTTTCGAGTACGTTGACGCTCTAACTGTTTACGTTCTTTTTCTTCGAGATAATTTAATTTTTCTTGTGCCACCACTTTTTGAACAGGTACTTCATCTTCTTGTTGCTCAAATTCCGCACGTTCAATCATTTCATTTTTCTTTTCAACGTAATAATCGTAATCACCTAAATATTCTTGTGCACCTTCTGTTGATAACTCAACAACAGTTGTCGTTACGCGATTAATAAAGTAGCGGTCATGAGAGACGAATAGAAGAGTACCTGGGTAATCAATTAAAGCATTCTCCAAAATCTCTTTACTATTTAAATCAAGATGGTTTGTTGGCTCATCGAGAATTAATAAATTGGATTTTTGCATCATAAGTTTTGCAAGAGCTAGTCGAGCCTTTTGTCCACCACTAAGAGAAGATACTGGTTTTAGTACATCATCCCCTGTGAATAAAAAGTTGCCTAGTATAGTGCGAATTTCTTTTTCTGGTTGCAGGGGATATTCATCCCATAGTTCATTTAAAACTCGCTTCGAAGATGTTAAGTTGGCTTGTTCTTGATCATAATAACCAACAGATACATTTGACCCGAAAGCAACGTTTCCATGTAATAGCTGTAACTTATTCACAATGGATTTTAATAATGTAGATTTTCCAATTCCGTTCGGCCCAACTAAGGCAACGCTGTCACCGCGAGTTAAGCGCATATTTACATGTTCAATAATCGGCTCCTGATAATAGCCAATAGTTGCATCTTTCACTTGTAAAACATCATTTCCACTTTGTTTTTCAATATCGAAGTGGAAGGAAGCTGATTTAGAATCGCCTAATGGTCTAGTTAATACTTCCATTCTGTCTAATTGTTTACGGCGACTTTGAGCACGTTTTGTCGTAGATGCACGAGCTATATTTTTTTGCACAAAGTCTTCCAGTTTAGAAATTTCATCTTGTTGTTTTTCATAACGCTTCATCTCTTGCTCGTATAGAGCTGATTTTGAGTCTAAATATTTACTGTAGTTACCAACAAATCGTCGGCTTTCCTTATTAGAAATTTCGTATACTTGTGTAACGAGTTTATCTAAGAAATAACGGTCATGGGAAACGATTAAAATCGCGCCAGGATAGCCTTGCAAATATTGTTCAAGCCATGTTAGTGTCTCAATGTCCAAATGGTTTGTAGGTTCGTCTAAAATAAGTAAGTCTGGTCTAGTTAATAATAATTTCCCAAGAGCTAATCGAGTCTTTTGTCCACCACTTAATGTAGAAATTGTCGTCTGATGCGTTTCAACTGGGAAGCCAAGACCGCTTAAAATCGAGCGTATATCCGCTTCATACTGATAGCCGCCTTGATCTTTATAATCTAATTGTAATTGGTCATAATCAGCTAATAATTTCTCGTATATAGCCGCATTTGAAAAGTTTTCTTCTTTTCCCATCTCTTGCTCTAGCCTTCGAAGTTTTGTCTCCATCTGCTGTAGATATGTAAAGACGGTTAACATTTCATCCCAAATTGTTAAAGACGTTTCTAATCCGGTATTTTGAGCTAAATACCCCATTGAGACATCTTTCGGCTTTATAATTTCACCACCATCATGAGATAACTCGCCAGCTATTATTTTTAATAATGTAGATTTTCCGGCTCCATTTCGTCCGACTAATGCGATACGATCTTTTGCTTGTACTTCCAATTTTATGTTTGCAAGAATCGTTTCTGCACCGTATAATTTCGAAAGCCCATTCACTTGTAATAATATCAATGTTTTCACCTCAAATAATTTCTTAACTTTGCCATGTTTATATTTCTCAATCATACTAAAAATAGTGTATAGTTTAAAATAAAGAGAGAATACTTCTTCTCTTTATTATACAAGGAAATTCATGAGTGCTAAACTCTTGTATTTGATTCAAGTATATGAATAAAGATAGGAAGAGAGGAGGGGTTATATGGATCAGCAAAAAATTCCACAGGCCACTGCCAAACGATTGCCTCTATACTATCGATTTATCCAAAACTTATCTCTTTCTGGTAAGCAACGTGTTTCATCAGCCGAATTGAGTGAAGCGGTAAAGGTTGATTCCGCAACTATTCGAAGAGATTTTTCATATTTTGGAGCGTTAGGGAAAAAAGGATATGGATATAACGTAAATTATTTATTATCATTTTTCCGTGAAACACTCGACCAAGATGATATAACACGTGTGGCACTTATTGGAGTAGGTAATTTAGGGACCGCTTTCTTACATTATAATTTCACGAAAAACAATAATACAAAAATTGAAATGGCGTTTGATGTTAGTGAAGAGAAAGTTGGAACAGAAATCGGAGGAATTCCTGTATATCATTTGGATGAATTAGAAGAACGTTTATCAACTGATATACAAGTGGCGATATTAACGGTACCCGCTACAGTAGCGCAATCTGTGGCAGATAGATTGGCAGAAACGGACGTGCATGGTATTTTAAATTTCACACCAGCACGCTTAAATGTGTCAGAGAATATAAGAATTCATCACATTGATTTAGCTGTAGAGTTACAAACGCTTGTTTACTTTTTGAAGAATTATCCACAATAAAACGCAGAGGAGATGACCTCTGCGTTTTATTATTGTTTTTTCTTTGTGAATTTAACTAAGATAAGGCGTAGTGCCAAATTAAAATCAATTGTTGCCATAACTGCAAATAGTATTGTCCACATATTCCAGATTGTATCTGTTACGTTCGTAATGGCGAAGCGTGTAAAGATACATCCAAGAAGAAAGTACAATGCAGCCATGAACAATGGTGAGTTTCTCATACTAAAAATCCTCCGATAAAGCCTTGCATTTTTTCAGCTTCTTTAATCATTTCTTGAATTTGCTCATTACTTACTACAACTTGAGCAACTGCAACTAATGTATTCATTGCAACATGAGCTGCAATAGGAACGATAATTCGTTTCGTTTTTACGTATAAAAAGGCGAATACGAGCCCCATAGAAGTGTATACCAATAAGTGAGTAAAATCAAAATGAATCGCCGCGAATACAAGTGAACTAATGATAGCGGCAATAAAGAAGTTAAACTTCTTATAAAGTGTACCGAATAAAATTTTTCTAAATACGATTTCTTCCAAAATAGGTCCTATTATAGATATGACGATAAGGAACCAAGGTGTCGTTCTTGCGATGTCCATAAGTCTTGCTGTATTTTCAGATCCCGGTGTAATCCCTAATAAACGCATTTCAATCATACCGGCAATGCTTTGTGAGAACAGTGCTAAGAAGAAACCAATAAAAATCCACCCAATTGTAGCTGGAACAGTAGAGCGCATTTTATCTAAATGTCTGTCACGAATATCTGTTCTGAGTAACCAAAGTACAACGCATAATGCAATGAAAAAGCTAATGATAGCCCAATGACCAGTTATGAGCTGAATTTTTTCCTCTCTAGTAAATCCCCTATTATCGTATAGTCCAGTTTTCAGGAGAAGCGGTAACCCGGCAATGCCTGATAACTGCATTAAAATGTATGTAACGATAATCCACCAATATTGTTTTTTCAAATGGTTTAACCATCCTTTCTAACGCTAGTGTATGAGATAAGGTAGGATAACATGTAAATATGCTACCTACGATATAAACTTTCATTTGAATTATGTTTTTTTTGTAAATTAGCATTTGAAAATAAAATAGGAGACAGGAAAAAGTTGTACGTTTAGCGAAAACAACTTAGGGTGTCTTTCACATTGTAACATACAAGAAGTGGGAACAACGATTCATATAGTAAAGGTAGTAGAAGAAGTAATCCTATCTAGGAAAGTGCATAAAGTAATTTGCGAAAAAATTATGATTTTTTTACTTGCAAAAGAAATTGAGATTATTTATTATTAGAAGTGTGTTAGCACTCGTGTGACTTGAGTGCTAATAAATAAAATTTACATAACAAAATGAGGAGGTTATTGTTCATGCTAAAGCCATTAGGTGATCGCGTTGTAATTGAACTTGTTCAAGCAGAAGAAAAAACAGCAAGTGGTATTGTATTACCAGAAACTGCAAAAGAAAAACCACAAGAGGGTAAAGTTATTGCAGTAGGTACAGGCCGAGTGCTTGAAAATGGTGAGCGTGTTGCTTTAGAGGTAGCAGCAGGTGATCTTATCATCTTCTCAAAATATGCAGGTACTGAAGTGAAATACGAAGGTACAGACTACTTGATTTTACGTGAAAGTGACATTTTAGCAATTATCGGTTAATTATATACATTTTAAAAATCCAAGGGGGTCAATTATTATGGCAAAAGATATTAAATTTAGTGAAGAAGCACGTCGTTCGATGCTTCGCGGTGTCGACACTCTTGCAAACGCAGTAAAAGTAACGCTTGGACCAAAAGGTCGTAACGTTGTACTTGAGAAAAAATTCGGTTCACCACTTATTACAAATGACGGTGTAACAATCGCAAAAGAAATCGAATTAGAAGATGCATTCGAAAACATGGGTGCAAAATTAGTAGCAGAAGTTGCTAGCAAAACAAACGATGTTGCTGGTGACGGAACGACAACTGCAACTGTATTAGCGCAAGCTATGATTCGTGAAGGTCTTAAAAACGTAACAGCTGGTGCAAACCCAATGGGTCTTCGTAAAGGTATCGAAAAAGCTGTTACTGCTGCAATTGAAGAATTAAAAGTGATTTCTAAACCAATCGAAGGTAAATCTTCTATCGCACAAGTAGCTGCTATTTCTTCGGCTGACGAAGAAGTAGGTCAATTAATCGCTGAAGCAATGGAGCGCGTTGGTAACGACGGCGTTATTACTTTAGAAGAATCTAAAGGATTCACAACAGAATTAGACGTAGTAGAAGGTATGCAATTTGATCGTGGATATGCATCTCCTTACATGATTACTGATTCTGACAAAATGGAAGCGGTTCTTGATAACCCATATATCTTAATTACTGACAAGAAGATTTCTAACATCCAAGAAATCTTACCAGTATTAGAGCAAGTGGTACAACAAGGTAAACCACTTCTTATCATTGCTGAAGATGTAGAAGGCGAAGCTTTAGCTACATTAGTAGTGAACAAACTTCGTGGTACATTCAATGTAGTAGCTGTTAAAGCTCCTGGATTTGGTGACCGTCGTAAAGCAATGCTAGAAGATATCGCAATCTTAACTGGTGGCGAAGTAATTACTGAAGAACTAGGACGTGACTTAAAATCTGCTACAGTGGAATCTTTAGGACGCGCTGGTAAAATTGTTGTAACGAAAGAAAACACAACTGTAGTTGAAGGTATTGGAAATTCACAACAAATCGAAGCTCGCATCGGTCAAATCCGCGCGCAATTAGAAGAAACTACTTCTGAATTCGATCGTGAAAAATTACAAGAGCGTCTTGCAAAACTTGCGGGCGGCGTAGCAGTAATTAAAGTAGGTGCAGCAACTGAAACTGAGTTAAAAGAGCGCAAACTTCGCATTGAAGATGCACTTAACTCAACTCGTGCAGCAGTAGAAGAAGGTATCGTTGCAGGTGGTGGTACTTCACTTATGAACGTATACACGAAAGTAGCTTCTATCGTAGCTGAAGGCGACGAAGCAACAGGTATCAACATCGTACTTCGTGCACTAGAAGAGCCAGTTCGTCAAATCGCAATCAACGCTGGTCTAGAAGGATCTGTAGTTGTAGAGCGTCTAAAAGGCGAAAAAGTAGGCGTTGGTTTCAACGCAGCTACTGGCGAGTGGGTTAACATGCTTGAAACTGGTATCGTAGATCCAGCTAAAGTAACTCGTTCTGCACTTCAAAACGCAGCATCTGTTGCAGCTATGTTCTTAACAACTGAAGCTGTAGTTGCTGACAAGCCAGAACCAGCTGGTGCTGCTGGAATGCCTGACATGGGCGGCATGGGCATGGGCGGTATGGGCGGAATGATGTAATTCCGTTCTCCCGAAAAACATCCACTTCTATATAGAAGTGGATGTTTTTTTATGTTTTTGAGAGCAGGAAAATAATTTCTGTAGAATTTTGTCGCTTTCTCTCTTGACCATACTCATACTTCATTGTTAGAATCTAGGAAGATAATATAAAACGATCCTTCATATATCCTCAATGATATGGTTTGAGAGTCTCTACCGGGTTACCGTAAACAACCTGACTATGAAGGCAGTGTGTCTTATATTTATAAAGAGCGGAGACTATCTTTCTTTATAAAGCCAGACCCCTGCCTTTTCTTTGTTATGAGACTAGAGGCGGAGGACTGGCTTTTTTTATTATATTAGTAATGCTTTTCGCCAAATTGGTGAAAATATTTATATACGAGAACTAACGTTGGGGTGATTATTTTGAAGAAGCAGCATGATACAATTATCGTTTTAGATTTTGGGAGTCAGTACAATCAGTTAATAGCACGTCGAATTCGTGAGTTCGGTGTATACAGTGAACTTCATCCGCATACAATTACTGCAGAAGAAATTAAAGCAATGAATCCAAAAGGGATTATTTTCTCTGGTGGACCAAATAGTGTATACGGTGAAGGTGCATTACATTGTGATGAAAAAATCTTTGAGCTAGGATTACCGATTTTCGGTATCTGTTACGGTATGCAGCTTATGACGCAACACTTCGGTGGTAAAGTAGAACGTGCCAACCACCGTGAGTATGGAAAAGCTGTTCTTAAAGTAGAGAACGAATCAAAATTATATGAGAGCCTTCCAGAAGAGCAAGTTGTATGGATGAGCCATGGTGACTTAGTAACTGGTTTACCTGAAGGATTCGTAGTAGATGCAACAAGTGAGTCTTGTCCAATTGCTGGTATGAGCAATGAAGCGGAAAACTTATACGGTGTACAATTCCACCCAGAAGTACGTCACTCTGAGCACGGTAACGATTTAATTAAAAACTTCGTATTCGGCGTATGTGGTTGTTCTGAAGGATGGAACATGGAGAACTTTATCGAAGTAGAATTAGAGAAGATCCGTGAAACTGTTGGAGACAAAAAAGTATTATGCGCACTTAGCGGCGGTGTAGACTCTTCTGTTGTAGCAGTATTAATTCATAAGGCGATTGGTGACCAATTAACATGTATTTTCGTGGACCACGGTTTACTTCGTAAAGATGAAGCAGAAGGTGTTATGAAAACATTTAGCGAAGGCTTCCATATGAACGTTATTAAAGTGGATGCACAAGAGCGCTTCATGAACAAGTTAAAAGGTGTAGAAGATCCAGAGCAAAAACGTAAAATCATCGGTAATGAATTCATTTACGTATTTGATGATGAAGCTTCTAAATTACAAGGAATGGACTTCCTAGCGCAAGGTACACTTTACACGGACATTGTTGAAAGTGGTACAGCAACTGCACAAACAATTAAATCTCATCATAATGTTGGTGGACTTCCTGAAGACATGCAGTTCAAATTAATTGAGCCTTTAAACACTTTATTTAAAGACGAAGTACGTGTATTAGGATCAGAACTAGGAATTCCTGATGAAATCGTATGGCGTCAACCGTTCCCAGGTCCAGGACTTGGTATTCGTGTATTAGGTGAAATTACAGAAGAGAAATTAGAAATCGTTCGTGAATCTGATGCAATTTTACGTGAAGAAATTATAAAAGCAGGATTAGACCGCGAAGTTTGGCAATACTTCACTGCGCTTCCTGGTATGCGTAGCGTAGGCGTTATGGGTGACGAGCGTACTTACGATTACACAGTAGGTATCCGTGCAGTAACATCTATTGACGGTATGACAGCTGACTGGGCACGTATCCCTTGGGACGTATTAGAGAAAATCTCTGTACGTATCGTAAACGAAGTAAAACACGTTAACCGTATCGTGTATGATATAACGAGCAAGCCACCAGCAACTATTGAGTGGGAATAATCAAGCGACACTCTATACACTGAAAAACGTTGATTTTACGCTATTTAGGTAAAACTCATATGACTTTCTGAGTCCAAAATTCTTTTGAATTGTCTCCAAGATTGTCGCCAAAAACTCTCGCCGAATGATTGTCGGTGGGAGTTTTTATTGAGGCTTTAGCCGGTTGAGTGCGTGAAATGCGCGAAACATAAAACCACCTGCTATTGAAGTGATCCCTTAAAGATAGACATTATCTAACTATTGAAGGTGCAGTTCATTGGACGGGTGGTTCTGATTATGGCTGAAAATGTAGACAGGTTGGAGACATGTGATTGCAGGAGAAGGATCTACTGAAGTATTGTATACAGATGACAATAATGCAAGTCGAATCCAGTCACGACACATGTGGAGTCGGTCATATTGATGGTTCGTAAACGGGATGTGGCAAGTTCGCTTAACTTATCGATGTGTGTTCGATAATGAGAAAACTGAAGGGGGAGTGCAAGGTGTACTACCTCTTTTTTCTTGATATCAAATCCCATATATTTTCATTTCCCATAACAAAATATCCACATCTAGCTCTCATTGTAGTACACTAGTCGTATTATAGAGAGGTTATGTCTTAATTTAATTACTCCCAATATTTTGGACAGAAACGAGCTTCTTAGAAACGGGGGAATTACATATGAGATTAATAGATTTGTTTGCTAGGCTTGGTGGCATTCCTCTAGCCTTAAGTAGCCTAGGACATACATGCGTTTTTCACGCTCGAAACATTGATATCGAGACAAATGGGGATATAAGAAAAATAAAAGTGGGGGTTTCCTTGTCAACCGTTTTCAAAGGATGTTGAACAAAACGGTTTTAAGATGAAAAGTCAGGGAGCTTGTTTTACCACATATTAAAAGTTTTGAGATACCATAAGCCCAACTTTCTGATTTTGGGTAATTCCCCCAAATTTACAGAACATGAGAGGACAGCGATAGAGCATGGCACTATTATTCCTTATTCGATAATCTTGTTGCCGGTGAAGAAGTCAGGAAAAATCTTAATTACGGAGGATTAACCAATGAACCACGAAGCACAAATAGAAAAGAGTTTCATTGAAATCTTAACTCGACGGGAAAACCAATGGACATATCGTGATGATATAAAGACCGAAGCTGCTCTCTGGGATAATTTGCGTAGACATATCAATCGTATTAACTTGGCGCGACTGGATGGTGTACTGCTAACAGACAAAGAGTTCGAACAGTTAAAGGTTGAATTTATGAGACTGACTGCTACTCCTTTTAACGCTTTTCAATGGCTACGAGGCGAAAATGGTGTTGCCTCCATTCATGTTGAGCGAGAAGATGTGAAACGTGGTAGGGTGTCGCTTGTGCTGTTCAGCAATAAGGATATAGCTGGCGGTATTTCAAGCTATGAAGTTGTAAACCAAATTAAGCCAGATACAAATGTTGATATGCGTGGCGATGTAACCCTATTGATAAATGGCTTGCCGATTATTCATGTTGAATTAAAAGCTGAATCTGCCAAAGATGGTTATATGCAAGCGTTCGAGCAGATACAACGGTACGCAGAAGCTGGATTCTTTGATGGCATATTTGCGACCACCCAAATTTTCGTAGTTAGTAACAAAGTATCTACAAAATACTTTGCACGTCCTGAAGCCAACACTTCTAAGGCCTTTGAATCTGCAAAAAAATTCCTGTTCAACTGGAGAACGTCGGATAATGAGCCTGTCGAAAATCTTTACGATTTCACAAGGCAGGTTTTGCGTATTCCTTCTGCCCACGAATTGATTAGCAAGTTCACTATTTTGGTGGACGATCAGAAAAGCCAAAAGTTTTTAATGGTTCTAAGACCGTATCAAGTCCACGCTATTCAAAAGATTATCGGTCAAGCGGCGAAGCATGAGGGCGGTTTTATCTGGCACGCTACGGGCTCAGGGAAAACAATAACAAGTTTCGTGGCAACCAAACTTTTAGCACAGATATCCAGCGGTGTAGACCGCACTGTTATGGTTGTTGATCGAACAGATTTAGACAGCCAAACCAAAGATGAGTTTAGTAAATTTGCATCTGAGTTCCACACAGGGTTGGCATCGGGCAGTGTAAAAGATAATGCGCTTATCATTGGTGTTGATAATCAACGTCAACTTACCAATAGCCTATCAAGCAAAAAAAATAACAACACCATTATTGTTACTACCATTCAAAAATTGAGTGCGGCTGTCAGAGGTGCTAAAGAAACGGAAAACAATAAATTCGAGAAGTTGAAAAGCGAGCATATTGTTTTTGTGGTGGATGAGTGCCATCGTGCAGTCAGCGATGAGCAGATGAAAGAAATAAAAAAGTTACTGCCTAACTCAACATGGTTTGGCTTGACTGGTACGCCGATATTTGAGGAAAACCAAAAACAAGAAAACGGAACATTCGCGAGAACGACACAACAACAGTATGGCAACTTACTACATGCCTATACAACGAAAAATGCTATGGATGATAACTCCGTATTGAACTTCCAAGTGGAGTACCATTGCCTATTGGATGAGGATAGCAAAGCAGAATTTTTGTATAGAACGGTAAAAGAAAAATATCCCAAGCTTGATCCTATCAAAAAACTTGCCGATATGACGGAAATTGAAAAAGAGGAATTGCAGTACAGAGAGTTATTTGAGCGTGATGATTATATTGAAGCGATGCTTAACAAAATATTCAAACGCCAATCCGTGATAGAGCGTTTCAAGGTGATAAATGGATATCCGACTATGAGCGCTGTTTTAACAACACACTCTATCGCTCAAGCTAAGCGTATCTATCACAAGCTACAAGAAATGAGAAGTAATGGAGTTTTGTTGAATGGGCGAGAGTTAGATGAACGCCACACGCTTCGTGACCCTGATTTTCCGAGAGTGACAATCACTTATTCCACTAGCGAAACTCAAGGTGAGATGAACGAAGCGCAAGCAGAAGTCAATGCCATTATGCAGGAATACAACACTATATTTGGTACGAATTACACAGATACCGATCAGTTTAACAAAAATATTAATAGCCGTTTAGCACGAAAAGACGCTCAATATCAAAAGGACGGAAAATGGCTTGATATGGTTATTGTAGTTGACCGTCTGCTGACAGGATTTGACGCGCCTACGATACAGACTTTGTATGTTGACCGAGAACTGAAATATCAAAAGCTGCTACAGGCATTTTCACGCACAAATCGTATTGCACCTGGCAAAGAGCATGGCATCGTGGTATCGTTCCGAAAACCTGCTACTATGCGAAAAAATGTAGAGGATGCCATTCGACTTTTTACGAACCAACAGCAAAATTGGGAAGCCTTAGTGCCACAAGAATATGCTGAGGTGAAAGCCGCATTTTTAACGGCACATGAGGAACTTCAACAAGCAAAAGACGATCTGGAAGACGACCCAAATAATATAAAAAACAAGATTGCACAAGTAAGAGCCTATCAAAAACTTGAAAAAATCCAAAGAGCCATGAAAAGCTATGAGAATTATCAAGAAGATTTTGAGGAATTTGAACATATTGTGAAGGTTCTTCCCGAAGAAAAGGGACATTGTGAAAATCTGAAAGCTGAAATTCGAACCGAGTTAGAGGATCAAACTGGGGATGAGATGGAAAACTTGCTCCAAGACATCGAATTTACGAGCGAACAAAGGGCTGTGCATGAAGAACGCATTGATAGCTTCTACATAAATCAGCTTCTGAACAGATATCAGAAGTCTTCGGAGAAAACAGAGAAATATGATTTGCGTGAAAATATTATGAAAGAGATTAATACAAAGCCCGCATCCGTTCAGGCAATATATAATGCCATCTTAGACGTCATTGACAACAATCGACCGACAAAGGATTGGACGGCTTATTTCGCTGATGAGATTGATTATATACTACAGAATACTGCTGAAATATTGAAAGTGCCTGTCGCTAACCTGCAAACCAGCTTTAACGAATATCGCCCGAATAGCGGGGTTGTGCCTTTCATCAATGTAATAAGCGAAGCATCAGGGTTAAGCAAAGAAGATTTTGAAGCTATGTTTAACGAAAAATACCGAAAGCGTCTTCTCGTTATAGAACAGTATTGGAAAACTGTTTTAGATGAAAAATTACTACCGCTAAAAGATGAATGTTAGGGTGGCGATGATATGGATTTGAGTAAATTATTGAGAAAACCGCCAGCGGAGGATTACCAACAAGTTGACACGTTCTGGTTTCCAGAAGAAAGGGAAGACTATGAATATAGTGATGAAATTGAGGATGATACCTCCCTGCTAATTGGGCAACATATAATTTTAGAGGCTGGACAAGTATCTTTGAACTACTACTGCACAGAATGTGAGGACTTACGCACTTTTAACTCTGATAAAGAGCAAGGGCTTCGAGGAATTATTGTAAATAAACAAGTAATTAGCATTGATTGCATTTTGCAATGCAATTGTGGTTCAATTGTCCATACTTGGTTTTTAGTCGAAGCCGAAGAGGATATTCGGTATCAGTCACCTAAAGTACGCATATTGCATTTTAGAGAAAAATTAACCGAACGTGTGAAATTACAATCTGAGAGATACGGTGAGTTTAGCGAATGGCTCGAAAAAGCAAACCGAGCACACAGAGATGGACTTGGTTCAGGTGCAATTATTTATCTAAGAAAGGTATATGAATCTATAACCTACAGCATTGCAAATGCCAATAACATTCCTCTTTATAGGGGGAATGGAAGCAGACGCTCTTTTTCTGACATACTGAAAGAGGTGGATGAGCAGCACTCAATTATCCCAATGTCTTTCTCGGCAAATAGATATAAGCTCTTCAGCCAACTCAGTGAAATAATACATGGCGATGGAAGTGAGGAAGATGCACTTGAATATTTCGGGGCGCTGTATACATTAGTCACAAGCGTGTTAGATAATGTAACCCAGAAAGAAGAGTTAAAAAGTGCCGCACAGAAATTCAACTGGTCTGCGAATAATGTAAGTACAAATTAGTGTTTGTGTCTGCAACCAACTTTTAAATAATCTGTCTATAGGAAGGAAGTAAATATATGAGTCATTTAGAGCAACAACTATGGGCAAGCGCCGATATTCTTAGAGGGAAAATGGATGCGAGCGAATATAAAAACTATTTGCTCGGTCTTGTTTTCTATAAGTATCTTTCCGATTTAGAGTTACGCGCTGTGTACGAAGAAGCAAACGGAAAGCCCGATGAATACCCATCTCGTGATATACAATTTGCCGAGCTTATGGATTGGTTTAACGATGATGCCGAAGAATTAAAGAATACGATGCGCCGCAAACTCGGGTATTTCATAGAGCCGCAATATCTGTTTTTCATGCTCCGTAATAAAGCATCACAATATGAATTTCAAATAGATGATTTGCAGACTGCCTTTATCGAACTTTCTCGTCAAGGCGAAAATTTTGAAGGCTTGTTTGATGATGTTGACTTAAACTCAACGAAGCTCGGATCACACGCACAGCAAAAAAGTATAACCATTATGGAAGTTATAAAAACTTTGGATGAGATAGACTTGTTTGGGCATAAAGGTGACGTTATTGGGGATGCTTATGAATACCTTATCGCTCAATTTGCCGCAGGAGCAGGCAAGAAAGCCGGAGAGTTCTATACCCCGCAAGCTGTTTCGAAAATTATTTCAGAGATTGTTAGTATCGGGCAAGAGAAACTAGCACCATTTCATATTTACGACCCCGCTATGGGTTCGGGTTCGCTGATGTTGAATATCCGCCAGTTTCTAAGCAATCCCGAAAAGGTGTATTTTCACGGACAGGAGCTAAACACCACCACTTACAACCTTGCTCGAATGAACCTGATTCTACACAACGTTGACCGTGAGCAAATGCGGCTCAATAATGGCGATACTTTAGATGCAGACTGGCCGACAGCCGAGCCCTTCCTCTTCAATGCTGTTGTTATGAATCCTCCATACTCTGCGAATTGGAGCGCTTCCGATAAGTTTTTAAGTGACCCACGTTTTGAACGCTATGGAAAACTCGCACCAAAATCCAAGGCCGACTTTGCGTTCTTGCTACATGGCTATTACCACCTAAAAGACAGTGGTACGATGGGAATTGTACTGCCGCATGGTGTTCTGTTTCGTGGTGCTGCCGAGGGTGTTATTCGCAAGGTGCTTCTTGAAATGGGGGCAATAGAAGCTGTAATTGGCTTGCCCGCTAATATATTCTATGGAACAAGCATACCGACGGTTGTGCTTATTTTGAAGAAAAATCGTGCAAGTCGTGATGTGCTTTTCATCGATGCTTCTAATGATTATGAAAAACAGAAGAATCAAAACACCTTACGTCAGCGAGATATTCTGAAAATTGTGGATACCTATAAAAAGCGTGAAAGCATTTTGAAATATGCTCATTTAGCAAATTTTGATGAAATCGTGGCGAATGACTACAATCTCAACATTCCTCGCTATGTAGATACCTTTGAGGAAGAAGAACAAATCGACATTGTAGCACTTGGGCGTGAAATGGCTGACTTAAATTTACAAATAAAGAAAAAAGAAACGGATTTCTTAGCCTTGCTTGATGAGCTTGCTGTGACTGACGAAACGAAAGAGTTAATCGAAGCTACAAAGCGGATTTTTGTGTGAGGTGGTGGTGATCATGACGGACAACAATCAGTATTTAGTACCCGAAATCCGATTTAAACGCTTCACTAACGCTTGGGAACAGCGTGAGTATGGCGAAGTTATAGATTTATTGTCGGGACAGGACTTTTCGCCTTCAGAATATAACGATACGTGTAACGGTATACCTTATATGACAGGGGCTAGTTGTATAGTTGGGAAAGAGACTATCGTTAACCGATGGACAACAGTTCCTAGATGTTTAGCAGAAAAGGGTGACGTTTTGCTTGTCTGTAAGGGATCTGGTTATGGAGCAATCGCTGTATTGGCACAAGATAAAGCACATATTGCTAGGCAATTTATGGCTTTGAAAAATCTACCTAATCTAGATAAAGTATTCAATTACTACCTATTGAATTCAGTAATAGAAAATATCAAAAAAGATGCTAGAGGTTTAATAGCCGGGATTGCACGGGATGCCGTTTTAAAACAAAAAATTTCTATTCCATTATTAGAAGAACAATCCCGAATTGGTACCTTTTTTGCTCAACTAGACAACCTCATCACCCTGCATAAGCGTAAGCTAGATGGGCTCGTAACGCTGAAGGACGGATTTCTACAGCAGATGTTCCCGGCAGCCAATGAAGTCATGCCAAGAGTAAGATTCACAGGATTTACAGGTAATTGGGAAGAGCGGCGGCTGGAAGAAATGCTTACTGAAAGAAATGAGCAAATTGAGGAATCGGAAGATTACCCATTGATGTCGTTCGTTGGGAATGTTGGTGTTGTACCCAAGGGGGAACAGTATGACAGAAGTTTTTTGGTGAAAGGTGATGGGAAAAAATATAAAAAAACCGAACTGAATGACTTTATATACAGTTCAAACAACTTAGAAACAGGGTCTATTGGTATTAATAGAACAGGCAAGGCAGTAATATCGCCCGTATATAGCATTTTTTATTCAAGCAACGATTCAGAGAGTCTATTTGTTGGATTACTATCCAAACGGAAAGACTTCATTAATAAAATGATTCGTTATCGACAAGGTATAATGTACGGACAGTGGCGCATACACGAAAGGGATTTTTTAAAGATAATCGTTTTAGCACCTACAATTTCTGAACAAAACAGAATCATTGACTTTTTCAAGAACTTCGACGAGCAAATCGCCGTCCAAACTGCTAAACTTGAGCAGCTACGACAGTTAAAGGCGGCGTATTTACAAAGGATGTTTATATGAGCGTGGATAAATGACCGTACGATTTTATCGTTATCTTGATTCTCTAACTCTTGAATGATGTGCAAATATGCTTCCTGCAGGAAAACACAGCAGCTTCAATAAGAGCAGTTAGAAATTGGTTCGCGCTATGACTCGTAAGCTGATCGATGATGATACGTTTCAGATGAGCAATACCGCTTTAAAGGATGAACAACATGCTATGAAGGCAAGAGCGGCCATCTTGGAGGCGATTCTGAGTTAGTGTGAAGCCAATGAACGTATCGTGCAGAAAATCAAGGAAGAAGTCAGGCGCTTTACAGAGTTGCAAATCGATGACGAGAAAGCCCTCCAAGAATTGCTGCAGCGTTTGATTGAACGTATCGACATTGAGTTGGATGGTGGAATTGTTATCTACAATAATTTTGGTAACCCGTTGTCTGCGGCGGTGTAATTCGCCCCCTGTAATTACGTCAATATTAAGCACTCCATACATGTGGAGTGCTGTGTGTCGCTTATCAGGAAATAGCATTCCGGAACCACATTTAAAAATTCGGCTGGTTATCCTATTCTAGTTAATCCACAATTAACAAATTAACATCTCATATAGTGTCACTATTAATTAGTGATTGTAATAACTTTAAACCGCTTCGCGGTAGGGAGGTTTATTATCAGCAGAGCGTTTTTCAGAAAATCTCAGTCTTTGTAGATAGGTTCAAGGGAGTAGGTGGAAAGATTTGATAAATCTAAAATAGCCGTTAAACTCCAGAGTATTTTAGTCTCATTCTAAAGGAACAAAATTGCATTGGTGGTGGTGTAGAATTATTTCCATCTACATCATCACCTTTTTATTTTCCGCTAAAATTGTATTGGTTAATCACCTCAAGCTCTATCGTTTGCACTCTTTTTAATTCTGTAATGTATGCCAAAGAAGATTCTACCAACAATTTTAACGTAAGTTCATCTAATGTCCATGGCTCATCTTTCATTTCTTTAGCTATTAAAGTCCCAAATTTCTTATAATCAGAAATAATTATATTGCGAGCCCTTAATCCCAAGGAATCCTCATTCGGAATATATTTCTGAAGAAACCTAGTTAAACGTGAGACAAAATTATTTAATTTCTTATCTAGTTTCTTCAAAGAATCCCCTTCTTGTATTATGAAATCTACAAATAAAATATGAAATTGTGTTCCACACTTATAGTAAAGAAATTCGATTGCGTTTTTTTGAATGCATTCATACTTTTCAAAAATATCATTCTCTTTAAGATAATAAAAATGAGAAGAAATACTTAATTGACTATGGCTATTAGAAAATTTAGGCATTTGTATTTCACCAACCACAAACATTTGCCAAAATGAGTGATATTCAGCATACGGAACATAGTCAAATAGCACGTTATTGTATATTTCTTTTAATTGGTCATCATCCCCATTTAAAACATCAATAAAAAGTTTTTCAAATAAGACTTTAGATAGGTCACTATTTTCAAAGTCTCCCCATAGTAATTTACGTTTATTTTTTTTAAATCCCAACTTTTCTGTTAAATGCACTAATAGTGATTCAGATATTAAATTTGGATTTTTCTTAGGATAGGCTTTCCCTCCTGCAATATTTTTGATAATAGAAAGATCATATTTTGCGTATCTTTGTTGCCGATCTTCTTTACTATCTTGGGTTAAATCCTTCAGACGTCCATCATAGTCAGCTTTACTTTCATAATCTGCTAATTGGTAATACGTCAAATTCAACTCTTTTTTTTTGGCACGTACTCTTTTCCCAATCTCAGAAAATATGTAATCTTTGGTTTCTGTATAAATCATTGAGCCTCCTAGGGTGGTGGAAAATTCATTGAAATCCACCTCTATAATAACATACTATCTACCACTCTTGGTTATTATACAATGAAAATGTCAAAGGAATCGCGAGTCCTGAGATAAATAAATCTATGCAATATGTACTAGTCATATATGCAAAACAGGAGAAATTCATGAAAACCAAAAACTCACTAAATGCATACAACGAAAAAACGGCACGTCAGTATATTTCTGACGACAAACCAATCATCAATGTTTCTTCTGAGATCGAAACACAATATAACTGGATTGAGGGAAAACGTACAGATGAGGTGACAGGCTACAAGCTCTACTTCACCCAAGAGGGAGTTAACCCATTCGCTGTGAAGTTTGAAAACAACCCATCGTTGCCACCGTTTCTATCAGAAGTAAAATTGGATAATCTGGAAGCCATTGAAATCCGCTCAAATGTGTATTTCCGTTCAGAAGGGGTGCGGGTTGTTAAATAATGAAGAACTCAGAACTTGAAGGCTACTTGCTCCAAGCTCTGAATATGGCATTGCAGATAAACGGTGAGACTTCTTATACCAACTCGTTTGATGTAAGGGTAACGCACGAAGGTTTTTACTTCGTCCCTCGCCTTCCCGCAAGCTATGTCGTTGATAACGAGCTTTATCAAAAAATTTATCTTATTAGTAACGCAGTTTTATATCCTGATTTTACGCTATTAAAGCAAGCAGGAGCTTATTTTGTCCCATTGAAAACAGATGATATTCATGTGAAACGTGCTCTTTTCTTTCCGTGGATAATTGGCATTTCTAAGCGATTGATTATCCGAGACATAGACCAATATGTTGCAAAATTACCAATAAACAAAGTCCCCGTCATGGAAAATTTTGAGTTCAATCTAAATAAGGTTACAAGCATTGCTATTGCAGGAAACTCGGGTTCAGGAAAATCTTATGCCCTTACCTACTTCCTATGCGTATTGAAAAAAAGTTCAAAGCTTGTGATTGTTGATCCTAAATTTGATATGCCAAGTAGATGGGGCAGAGAAAACAATGTCAAAGTCATAGCGCCAAGTGATAACAGGAATAAAAATGACTTTGTTTCAAGTGTGAATGCAGAGCTTAGCCAGTGCTTGGAGCTGATTCATCAACGGCAACAGGTGCTATACAATAACCCCCAAGCCGACTTTGAACACTATACGTTGGTAATTGACGAGGTTCTTGCATTGAGTGATGGTGTGGCAAAGCCGATTAAGGAAGCTTTCTTTAGTCTACTGTCTCAAATCTCTTTGCTTGGCAGAGCTTCAAAGGTTCATTTGCTCCTGGTATCACAGAGATTTGATAACAATGCGATTCCTATTTCTTGTAGAGAGCAACTTAATGTGTTGATTCAGGTGGGAAATATTAATTCTAAGACAACACAATTTCTATTTCCCGATCTGTCACTTGAGGGAATAGTCATACCACAAGGAATTGGAACGGGATTAATACAGGTTATTGACTCCGAGCACCCATTTCAAATTGTTCCATTACTAACACCAACATTTAATGATTTGAAAGGAATAATGTAGATGAAAAAAACCGGCAAATCATTCTTCATTCGGACGTTCCATATTAACGGATTTCTGTTATTTATTTCATTGATACTCCTCTTAGTTCGAGTTCCGTTCAAAATGATAGAAAGTTTTTTACACAATGAAACCAGCTCATTAATGACGGAATACTCAGAAATAATATCTAAAGTATTGGGGTCAATTTTCAATACATTGGATGGGGTAATTGTGCTATCTGTCGCAACAATGCTAATACTGGTAATTCCTGAACTGGTAACAAGGATTGTTCAGGACTCATTAGCAAATTGGTTCTATTCAATATGGGTTAGCTTCCGTTTGAGGAAATTCCTAATAAGACAGGCAGACCATGAAGGCGAAGGAATTTTCAAATTTAAACAGCATAATAAAGCAATTCGAAAATCCATCATTGATGTTAGGGAAAAGAAAATCACTTATATTATCAAGTTGCCAAATGGTGTTCAAGCACAAAAACTTATCTTAGAAACAAAAGAAATTCTTCGGGAAGAAATATCAAGTCGCTTTCCGGATTACACTTTCTCGAATTTTGAGCGGTATAAACACTGCCTGAGGATTGAAGGAACAAAAATTAGATAAAGAATAGCGGAGCTTTTGCCTGCCTTGGGCAGAAGCAAAGGAGCTCCGCTATTCTTGATAGATGGCAGGAAAAAGATATTCCACGGGGTTACTACGACCCCCGTGGGATCAATAATCAATAATCGAGGAATATGAACTATGGTAAAGAAAAAAGAGCAGAGAAGCAATAAATGGGCGTTCATTTTTTATCAAGAGAGTGCCCCAGAGAACTATTTGGAAATATTAGAAGAAATGCACATACCCTTTGTGTTGAGCCCTTGGCACGATAAGGACGTGAATAAAGAGACAGGGGAAATTAAAAAGGCACACAAGCACGGTGCACTATACTTTGATTCTTTGAAAAGCTATTCGCAGGTTTCAAGCCTGATTAGCGAAAAGCTTAACGCTCCAAAGCATGTTGAGATTGTGATGTCTCCAAAGGGAATGTATGAGTATTTCACACACGCTGAAAATCCAGATAAGACACCCTACCAAACAGAAGATATTGAGTGGGGGTGTGGATTTGAACTTGGGAAATTCCTTGTTGAGCATAATACGGGTGAATTTTTGAACAGCATTATTGATGTAATAGCAGAACATGATTTTAAGGAATTTGAAGAACTTGTAATGTACGCAAGAAATAATGATTATTTGTTGCTTGAGTTAATCGTTGATAAAACGTATTTCTTCTCAAGGTTATTAGACTCAAGGCGTTACAGTTCAGAAAGACCCACTAGGAAAATATATAAAGAAATGGGGGATGGTGATGAGTAAAACAATGGTGAACTCAGAAGACTTAAAGCGTGCTGGCTTCTCACCTTACACGGCTTCCAATATCATTAGACAAGCAAAACACTATATGGTACAACAAGGGTATGAGTTTTACGAGGGACGGCGTATTTCTGTTGTCCCCATACAGGCAGTAAAATCCGTTATCGGTGATGTTGAGTTGTCCGAAAAAACGGAGGAATAACTTTGCCAAAAACTAGCTACCAAGATATCTATCAAGACAAAAGTGGGCAATACTATTACGAGGTAAGCTTAGGCACGGACAAAATCACAGGAAAACGTATCAAGCGTAAAGGTCGCAAGTCGCAATCTGGAAAGAAATTTGAGTCAGCAAAAGAAGCTTATGCGGAAGCTATCCGCGTGAAAAATGACTTCCTGCAAACACAAGGTTATTCAGATTACGGCATGACCTTTGAGCAATTCATGAACAATGTTTACATTCCACATTATAAGACGGAGGTGACGGAAGATACATTTGAGTCACGGAATCCGACTTTGAAAATTCTGCTAGGACGTTTTGGAAAGAAACCATTACGGAAGATTACTTTGCACGATATTCAATTTTTCAGAACGTGGCTTTTGGATAAAAATGCGGCAGGATATTCACAGTCATACGCTTCAATGGTCTTTGGAATGTTAAAAAAAATTCTTGAATTTGCCGTAACTCTCAATTACCTTGATAAGAATGTTGCTCAACAAGTGAAACCAATTCCTAAAGTGAAAACGGATGTTGCTTACTGGACGAAAGACGAATTTGAGAAAGTAATCTCAAAGATTTACACCGAAGATTTTTATGAGCATTTGTGCTTTGTGATGTTGTGGGTCTACTATATGACAGGTGTTCGTGTGAACGAAGGAACAGCTCTCTGGTGGAATGATGTTGATTTTGAGAAAAAACAGCTTCGTGTTCATCATATGCTAGTTACTAAGAGTCGCAAGAATTACAATCGGAAGAACCACACGAAAACAGTTGATGGAAAACGGGTGCTTGCATTAGATAATGATACGATTGAAGTGTTGCGTGTATGGAAAGAACGACAAGCACAATACGGAAATATGGATTTCATTTTCTCCTATGATGGCTTACCCATGATTAAATCAACGATTGCCCGAATTATTGCTCGTTATGCGAAGCTTGCAGGTGCTCCAGTAATACAGGCAAAAGGACTACGTCATTCTCATGTAAGCTTTCTAATCAATGAATTAAATGCTTCGGTCTTGGTTGTCTCAAAACGTCTCGGGCACAGTTCGCCAGAAATTACGTTAAAACACTATGCACATTTGTGGCGTGGGATTGATGATGCTGTCGCCGAATCAATGGCAGGCATTATCAAAATTGAAACTGCAACGAGTAAGCAATTTACATTTGTCGGTAATCAAACGGTGAAACAATTGTCGCCAAAACTGTCTCCAAGGTAATGGAGAAACCTTAAAAATGTGATAACAACAGGCTTTATAAACTCTACCCTCTCTATTGAGTGGGAATAGTATTATAATGAAAGATCCATCTATCATTTTATGTATAGATGGATCTTTTTGTTTTTAAGTGATTACACGAACGAAAATATAAAACTTTGTAAAAATGTTCGTTTTTAAATTGACACACACCCTATTGTGAGTTAATATGAGTATGTAATTCAAACAAAAAGTGAATATTATGCCGTCGTATAATATCGGGGATATGGCCCGAAAGTTTCTACCTAGCTACCGTAAATGGCTTGACTACGAGGCGTTTTGATAAAGATGAGGGGAAACTTGTCTTTGTTTATAGAACGCTTCCATGTATATGCAATGGGAGCCTTTTTTATTTTCATAAATAAAAGAGGGCTAGGGAGAAGTACGGCGAGTAATCATATAACGGGGGAAACGTAGGATGAAACGCTATTTTCAGTTTGATGAGCTCGGTACGAATTATAAGACTGAGTTCATAGCAGGGTTAACGACATTTCTATCTATGGCTTACGTACTATTTGTCAATCCTGCTACGCTGTCGCTTGGAAATGTTAAAGGATTACCAGCAGGTACAGGGATGGATCCAGGTGCAGTATTCGTTGCTACAGCATTAGCAGCGGCGATTGGTTCGTTAATCATGGGGATATTTGCGAAGTATCCGATTGCTTTAGCGCCAGGTATGGGAATAAACGCGTTCTTTGCTTATACAGCGGTGTTAACGATGGGAATTCCGTGGCAAACGGCAATTGCTGGAACATTAATGTCAGGTATTATCTTTATTATTCTTACTGCTTCAGGTATTCGTGAAAAAATCATTAATGCAATTCCAGTAGAGTTAAAGTTTGCAGTAGCGGCGGGTATCGGATTATTCATTGCCTTCCTTGGATTCCAAAATGCCGGAATTATCGTAAAGAATGATGCTGTCCTTGTTGGGTTGGGGGATTTAACGAAGGGTACAACGTTGCTGGCGATTTTCGGAGTTGTTATTACAATCATCTTCATGATTAGGAAAATAAATGGTGCTGTTTTCTACGGTATGATTCTTACGGCAATCTTAGGAGTAGCAACAGGATTAATTGATACTCCGAAAGCTGTAGTGGGAGCAATACCGAGTCTAGAACCAACGTTCGGTGTGGCGTTAACTCACTTTGGAGATATTTTCACTGTTGAAATGGCGATTGTTATTATCACGTTCTTCTTTATCGATTTCTTTGATACAGCAGGTACGCTTGTAGCGGTTGCGAATCAAGCGGGATTAATGAAGAACAATAAATTACCACGTGCAGGAAAAGCATTATTTGCAGATGCGGTTGCAACTGTAATTGGTGCAATTCTAGGTACATCTACTACAACGTCTTACATTGAATCGTCTGCAGGGGTAGCAGCAGGAGGACGTTCTGGATTTACAGCAGTTGTAACAGCAGGATTCTTCTTACTGGCACTTTTCTTCTCGCCACTATTAAGTGTTGTGACACCAGCTGTAACGGCACCAGCTTTAATTATTGTAGGAATCTTGATGGTTTCGTCTTTAGGAGAAATTGATTGGAAGAAATTCGAGATTGCAGTACCAGCGTTCTTTACTATCATTTCAATGCCACTTACGTATAGTATCGCAACAGGAATTGCAATCGGGTTTATCTTCTATCCAATTACAATGGTTGTGAGTGGTCGTCGTAAAGAGATTCATCCAATTATGTATGTTATGGGAGTTTTATTCGTACTATATTTCATCTACGTTCGTAAATAAGAGGGGTTTTTGAAAGGTCTAGACTTAAGGGGAGTCTAGACCTTTTTTGCGTCTTCAGAAAATCTTAAGGATTTCCGAGCGTTTTTCTTCAGAAGTTTTCTTATAATAGAAGTTAGGGATTAAAAACTGATGGGGGAGATATTATGGCCGGGGAAACGATACTTGTTGTAGATGATGAAAAAGAAATTAGGAACCTTATTACAATTTATTTAAAGAACGAAGGATATAAAGTACTGCAAGCAGGGGACGGAGAAGAAGGGTTACGTATATTAGAAGAAAATGAAGTGCACTTAGTCGTATTAGATATTATGATGCCGAAAGTAGATGGTATTCATATGTGTATGAAAGTAAGGGAAGCGAAGGAAATGCCGATTATTATGCTTTCGGCAAAAACGCAAGATATGGATAAAATTTTAGGATTAACAACAGGTGCAGATGATTACGTAACAAAACCGTTTAATCCGTTAGAGTTAATCGCAAGAATTAAATCTCAGCTACGTCGTTATATGAAAATGAATGGTTTTGCTATTCAAAATGAGGACGAGTTAGAAATTGGGAATATGGCAATAAACATTTCAACTCATAAAGTCATTGTAGAGGGAGAAGAAGTGAAGTTAACTCCAAGGGAATTTTCAATTTTAGAATTGCTAGCTCGTAATCCAGGTATGGTCTTTAGTGCTGAGCAAATTTATGAAAAAGTTTGGAACGAAAGATCTTTCCAGTCTGATAACACTGTAATGGTACATATTCGAAAAGTACGTGAAAAGATTGAGGAGAATCCAAGGAAGCCGAGATATATAAAAACAGTATGGGGAGTGGGGTATAAGATTGAAAAAGATATTTAATCCATTTACTTATGTTAGGAAAGCTAGAACATTAGTGGAGAAATTAGTGAAGAGTGTACGGCGGAGTATAAGAATTCAACTGATTACTACTTTCGCAGCTTGTGCGTTATTAGGAGTTTTATCAACGAAAGCAGCAGCACCATTTTTTGAAAATGCAAATCGTGAGGCTACTATCGATTATCGAGCTGGTATGGAGCGGATTAATCAACAAGCTCAAAGTGCTGCAAATAGCTCAGTTCATGAAAATAAATTAGAAGCCATATCAAATATGATTGAAATAGAGAACCAAAATTTAGAGCAAGGATCTAGAGTTTTAAAGATATTGGTTACTGACGAAAGCGGGAAAGTTTTATATAAAACGAAGCAGGCACAAGAAGAGCAAATAGATTTGCATAATACGATTCGTAATGCAGCATCGTTTGCGATTAATTATACAAATGGTAGAGAAGTATTTGAAAGTACAAGAAAAGAGTTTATAGCTTTTTCACCTATTACTATAGAAGGAAAGAATTTGTACATGTTTGTTAGTGGGATTCCAGAGGGAGAAGTAATGTATGACACGCAAGAAGGGCCATTCCCGTTTTTAATTGGTGTGCTCGTATTCATTTTCTCTTTCTTCTATATAACAAAGAGAAAGATGAAGCAGATCGAAGCGATGGCAGAAGGTGTGAAAGAAATAGAAAAAGGAAACTTGGCTTATCGTATTGAGAAGAAAGGTGAAGATGAGATTGCGTCTTTAACTGAGAATATTAATAATATGGCAGAAGAGCTTATGAATAATATAGAAAAGGAACGTAAATTAGAGAAGCAAAAGAATGAGCTTATTACGAATGTATCTCATGATTTGCGTACGCCGCTTACTTCTATTATGGGATACTTACGATTACTTAGAGACTCTAAATATGAAAATAAAGAGCAACATGATGAGTATACTAAAATTGCTTTTGCAAAGTCGGAGCAGTTAAAGAATTTAATAGAAGATTTATTTGAGTATACGAAGTTAACGAATGAACAAGTTGTATTAGAAAAACAAGAAGTGTGTGTAAATGAGTTGCTTGATCAATTAATAGAAGAGTTAGTACCACAGGCAGAAGAGCACGGGCTTTCATTTGTTAAAAAATTTCCTGAAGAACGTGCGCATGCAATGATTGACTCGGAAAAGATGGTCCGTGTATTCGACAACTTGCTAATGAATGCGATTAAGTATAGTAAAGATGATGGAGAGATAAAAGTTTCTCTGCAAAGACAGCGCAGGGATATACAAATTGTTATTGCAAATCATAGTGAAGAGTTTACGAGAGAAGAGTTAGGGAACTTGTTTGAACGGTTTTATAAGAAAGATCAATCTAGAAGTAGAGTAACAGAAGGTTCGGGGCTCGGATTAGCTATTGCGAAAAGCATTGTTGAGTTGCAAGGTGGTAGTATTCGAGCTGAGTATGAGGACGGTATCGTTCAGTTCATCGTTTCATTACCAATTATAGAAAAATAATAAATGAATAGAATGTTATAGGATAAAAAGGCTTATTTTAAAAGGAATAAGTCTTTTTATATTTTTTTAGAAAAACATATTGACGATTAGAGTGTAGAGGTGTAATATAGGACAAGTCGCCGATAGCAACAACGCAGAAGGCGACAAAAGAAATAAAAA
>NZ_JBALMG010000033.1:0-41391 GCF_036963225.1 Bacillus sp. JJ783
TGTTATAAATAATCCTATTGCAATCCCCATTGGTTCTACGGAATTTCTAAAAATAGATAAAATAGGTATTAAAAAATAGAAAGGAAACATCTTCTTCTGTAAGAAAAACTCCTTCAAAATCAACTGTTGCATATGAACTCTCCTCTCTATAAATCACGTGCTCCGTAAATTTTAATTGTAAGAAACATAGAGGCGATATATATACTAGCTAGTGTAATTAATCCAACTATAAATATGCCAAGATGTAATGGATTCATAATCCACTCAATGAATGAAGGTGCTGTTTCATTCAGCCCATCACTAATAAATATCCAAAGTATTCCCCCCACTCCTATTGATGCTGCTGATACTATACTTCTTACTACCTTCGATTTTGTACCATAATAACTAGGGAAAAAGGTGACAACCAAAAATACGGCGTAAACAACCCCATTTACTACTCCATACCATGGAACTTCAATGTATAGATTAGGATGATATGCACCGATATCACCAATAACAGCGATACCTCTTATAAGAAAAGCAACCAACATAGTGGAGAACATACCACCTACAATAAATATTGCACTGGAAATATATCTAGCAATTATGATATCCTTTTTACTTAACGGTAAACTATTAATAATAATATCACTTGTATTTCGTTCATCTATTACGACTAATATCGTAACTGAGGAAAGAGTTATAAATAAACAACTCATAGGAAACAGCATTCCATCACCCTGTTCAAATAAAAAGAATATAAAAGGTATAGTAAGATACACTAACCATATCCCCCGAAAAAAGAACAAATCTTTATATACGAGCTGACGCATAGGCACCTCTCCCTTTCGCAGTGTAAACGATGATATCATCTAATGTAGGTTTTTCTAGTACAACCTCATTTCCAAACCAATCGATAATTGCTTGTCTATCCTCTGCTAAACCTTCAAAGCCAAATTTATTTTTTCGTAGTCCAACAAATAGTTCTTTTCCTTCTCGATCTAATAAATCATTGCTTCCCTTTACGATTACGTAGTTCTCCATTAATTCATCTTTCTCACCAGTAAATATAATTTCTCCATCATTGATGAACGTAATGTAATCCGCGATGCGTTCTAAGTCTGTAGTAATGTGTGTGGAAAATAAGACAGATACTTCATCCTCCATCACAATCTCTTGCAGCATATCAAGTAATTCACTTCGAACAACTGGATCTAACCCTGCTGTTGGTTCATCCATAATAATGAATTCCGCATGGTGTGAAAGTGCGATTGCAATCGCAAATTTCATTTTCATCCCCTTGGATAACTCTTTAATCTTTTTATACGTTGGAACTTGTAATCTCTGCATATACGATTGATACTGCTTTTCGTCCCATTTTTTATATAACGGTGCAATAATCCGTTTCATTTGCTCACACGTTAAATCTTCGTAATAATGATTTTCATCATATACAAAACCGATATTTTGTTTTATTTCTTTTTCAGCTTTCTTATTGTCCTTACCAAAAATTTTTATATCGCCACTATCTTTTCTAATTAAATTCATAATCAGTTTGATCGTCGTACTTTTTCCAGCTCCATTCGGTCCGATAAATCCCATAATATATCCACGTGGCAATGTAAAACTTACATTTTCCAATGAGAAATCTTGATAAGTTTTACAAACGTTTTTTAGCTCTAACATCTCTTATTCCCCCTTGTATAAACACGCAATCATCTGTTGCAACTCTTCAAGTGAAAGCTGCAACACTTTACTTTCATTCACAATCTCTTCCGCTTTACTTTCCAATAGACGTAGCCGCTGTTCTTTTAATAGTTCATTATTTTTACGTGAAACATAAGTCCCCTTCCCAGCAACAGTTTCTATATATCCTTCTTTTTCAAGCTCCTCGTACGCGCGCTTCGTTGTAATTACACTAATTTGTAATTCCTTCGCTAAGCTACGAATAGACGGTAATTGGTCTCCACCCTTTAAACCACCATTTAAAATAAGCTGGCTTAATTGTTTCCTTATTTGCACATAAATAGGGTCTTGGGAAGAATTCGAAATAATAATATTCATGTTTTCCTCCAGTGTGTATATACTGTATATACCTTATATATACAGTATATACATAACATCCTATTTTTGGCAAGAAAAAAAGACCAACATTTTCCTGTTGGTCTTTCGTATATGTATCACTTTTCAAAGCGATCTAACATTTCGTCTCTCATTCCGAAACTAACAACCGCAATTCCTACATACATAAAAAGAAGGAATGCTGGATGAACTGTATTGTACCAGCTGCTATCAACAATTAAATAAATCGTTAACGCCACAACAAGAACAAATGCTAAAATAAACATATAAAAGTGTCTTGTATTACCCATGATAAACTCCTCTCTTCTCTCTTCACCATTCAACAGTATATTGTATCGAATAATTCGGTATGACTCAAGGTTAACTTTCTTTTATGTAATCAAGTTCTACCTTTACAATGTCCTCACACGCTATTGAAATGATTGTTCCTTGTTTATCAATCGCTGTCACTTCTCTATTATCCATTACACGGTGCGCTACTCTTTCTAACACTTTTCCTTGGTCTCTGTAACAAAATTCTTTTACATCTTTAATTGTTTCTCCATTTTCTAAATGGTATACCATTCTATAACATCGATATCCCACGCTTCCACCCCCCGCCTTGCTCGTTTTTTCACATATACATAAAAATGAGTAATTTCTACCTCATCACGTCTTCTTAATTTCAATAAAATTCTAACAAAAATAAATACTTTTATCAAACCGACTTTTTCAACAAAAACACCTATAAAACCGCATCTTTACAGCAATATGAAACAAAAAATATAAATTTTTAACATTTTTTTCATTCTAGCTGCACCAATGTTGCAAAAAAAAAAGAACCCGCATGTAGCGAGTTCTTTTATTCCAATCACACTTGTACAGGTGCTAGCTTTTCATAACGTAAAACTGGTTTACGAGCAGCCAATGTTTCATCCAAACGTTTAATTACCGTTGTATGTGGCGCTTCTTGTACAACTTCTGGATTTTCTTCTACCTCTTTAGCAATTTGAATCATCTTATCAATGAAACCATCTAATGTTTCTTTTGATTCTGTTTCTGTTGGTTCAATCATAATACATTCTTCCACATTTAATGGGAAGTAAATTGTTGGTGGATGGTAACCGAAATCAAGCAGACGTTTTGCAATATCTAATGTACGTACACCAAGTTTCTTTTGACGACGACCTGATAATACAAATTCATGCTTGCAATGTCTGTCGAATGGAAGATCATAGAATGGTGCTAATCTTCTCATCATATAGTTCGCATTTAATACAGCATACTCAGTTACTGCACGTAGTCCATCTGGACCCATAGAACGAATATATGTGTATGCACGAACGTTAATTCCGAAGTTACCATAGAATGGTTTCACACGCCCAATTGCTTCTGGACGATCATAGTTGAAGTGATAGCCATTTTCCGTTTTCTCCAAAATCGGTTTTGGTAAGTACGGAATTAAATCAGCTTTCACACCTACTGGACCAGAACCTGGGCCACCGCCGCCATGCGGACCTGTAAATGTTTTATGAAGGTTTAAATGCACAACGTCAAATCCCATATCTCCTGGGCGTGCTTGGCTTAATACCGCATTTAAGTTTGCACCATCATAGTATAATTTACCGCCTGCGTTATGGACAATTTCTGCCATTTCTAAAATATTTTCTTCGAATAGGCCTAATGTATTTGGATTTGTTAACATAAGTGCTGCTGTTTCTTCGTTTACAACACGTTTTAAATCAGCTAAGTCAACAAGACCATGTTCATTTGATTTCACCGTAATTGTTTCAAAACCAGCTACTGTTGCAGACGCCGGGTTTGTTCCGTGAGCAGAGTCAGGAACAATTACTTTCGTACGGTTAAAGTCACCATTTGCTTCATGATATGCACGGATTAACATTAAACCTGTCCATTCACCATGTGCACCAGCTGCTGGCTGTAACGTAACAGTATCCATACCTGTAATTTCAATTAAATGTTCTTGTAAGTCGTACATTAATTCCATTGCACCTTGTACTGTTTTTTCATCTTGAAGTGGATGAATATTGGCAAAGCCTGCGAAACGAGCTACGTTTTCATTAATTTTCGGATTATATTTCATCGTACAAGATCCAAGTGGATAGAATCCAGAATCAACGCCGTGGTTACGGTTTGAAAGAGCTGTGTAATGGCGCATAATATCAAGTTCAGATACTTCTGGAAGCTCTGCATCTTCAACGCGAATATAATCGCTCTCAAATACATCTTCTAATTTTACTTCTTCTACATCTAATTTGGGTAAGCTATATCCTACGCGTCCTTCTTTAGTCACTTCAAAAATAAGTGCTTGGTCTTGGTTCTTCATTGGATAGCCCCCATTTCGTTTACAAGTGTGTCAATTTCCTCTTTTGTACGAAGCTCTGTTACTGCTACAAGCATATGATTTTCATGCTCTTTATAATCACGGCCTAGGTCGTAACCACCGATAATATTCTTTTGTATTAATACATCATTTATTTCTTTAACTGGACGTTTGCAATCTACAACAAATTCATTAAAGAATGGTCCAGCGAACGTTACAGTGAAGCCTTTCGCTTCGAATTGACGCTTTGCATATTGTGCTTTAGAAATATTTTGACGTGCCATTTCTTTCACACCTTGTTTTCCAAGTGCAGTCATTGCAACTGATGCTGCTAATGCATTTAACGCTTGGTTTGAACAAATGTTAGACGTCGCTTTATCACGGCGAATATGCTGTTCACGTGCTTGTAACGTTAATACAAATCCACGTTTACCATCTGAATCTACAGTTTGTCCGACAAGACGTCCTGGAATTTTACGCATAAATGCTTTCGTTGTTGCAAAGTAACCACAATGAGGTCCACCAAACTGCGTTGGGATACCAAATGGCTGTGCATCACCGATTACAATATCAGCACCAAATTTCCCTGGTGGTGTTAATGCACCTAATGATAATGGATTTGAAGAAACGATAAATAATGATTTTTGTTGATGAACGATTTTTTCAATATCAGCTAACTTTTCAACTTGTCCGAAGAAGTTTGGATATTGAACGATTACACAAGCAACTGTATCATCTACTTCACTTTGTAATACGTCTAAATCTGTTACACCGTTTTTATGATCAATTTCAACAACTTCAAGATTTTGACCTTTTGCATATGTTTCGAGTACCGCTCTTGATTCTGGATGAACTGCATTAGACACAAGAATTTTCTTTTTGCGAGTATGACCAGCTGCTAACATTGCCGCTTCAGCTAACGCTGTACCTCCGTCATACATAGAAGAGTTCGCTACATCCATTCCTGTTAATTCACAAATCATTGTTTGGAACTCAAAAATTGCTTGTAATTCCCCTTGTGAAATTTCTGGTTGGTATGGTGTGTAAGCTGTATAAAATTCTGAACGAGAAATTACATGATCAACAATTACTGGAGCGTAATGATCGTATACACCTGCTCCTAAGAAAGAAGCGTATTCTTTTAAGTTCGCATTTTTGCTAGCCATTTGAGATAGCTCTTTTAAAAGCTCTGGCTCTGATTTTGCTTCTTTAATTTTTAAATCCCCTTTAAAACGAACACTCTCTGGAATATCAGAGAATAACTCATCAATCGTTTGAACGCCGATTGTTTGTAACATTTCTTTTTTGTCTTCTTCTGTCATTGGAAGATAACGATGCAACATGAAATCTACCCCTCTCCCCGTTACTTTGAACGTTTATAAAATGGTGTTGGAACAACTACTGCTTTGACGCGTTTATTACGAATTTCAATTTCTACTTCTGTATCAACTGTTGCGTATTTCACATCAATTAGTGCTAAACCAATGCTTTTCTTTAACGTTGGAGATTGTGTACCACTCGTTACTTCCCCGATTTTTTCTTCTCCTATAAATACAGGGTAATGCGTACGAGGAATACCGCGTTCGATTACTTCGATGCCGACTAATTTACGAGATGCACCGTTTTCCTTTTGCTCTTTTAACGTTTCTTTCCCAAAGAAATCTGCTTCTTTATTTGGTTTTACCGCAAAGCCAATTCCCGCTTCAATCGGTGTAATATCTTTTGATAACTCTTGTCCGTATAAAGGAAGTGTTGCTTCGAAGCGAAGTGTATCACGAGCACCTAAGCCACATGGTTTTAACCCATCTTCTTCTCCAACTTCAAGAAGTTTCACCCAAAGTTTTGCAGCATCTTCACTCTTACAGTAAATTTCGAATCCATCTTCACCTGTATAACCTGTACGAGATACAAGTGCAGGAATTCCATCTACAAGAATATCGTTTTTAAATTTAAAGAACTTAATTTCTTTCAAATCTTCTGACACAACTTTTTGTAAAATGTCTTGTGCTTTTGGTCCTTGAATTGCAAGTTGCGCAACTTCACTAGAAACATTGACTACTTTTGCATCGCCAATTACATGACTTGCTAACCATTCGTAATCTTTCTCGATATTTGATGCATTGATTACTAATAAATAGTCTTCTTCACCACGTTTGTAGATTAATAAATCATCTACTGTGCCGCCATTTTCATAGCACATAGCTGTATATTGTGCGCCTCCTACCTTTAAGGTAGATACGTCATTTGTAACAACACGTTGTAAAAATGCTAAACTATCTACACCCTTTACCTCTACTTCTCCCATATGAGATACATCGAACAAACCTGCTTCTGTACGTACAGCTTCATGCTCTTCTTTAATGCTTGAAAATTGAACTGGTAATTCCCAACCACCGAAGTCGATTGTTTTCCCACCATACTTCGCGTATACATCAAATAACGGTGTACGTTGTAATGTAATCATGCTCTTTCCCCCTTATGCTCTGACAAATCAATAAAAGTTGCTTCCCATATCTAAACATTTTCATTCTGAAAAGATAAGGTTATACGGAATCTCAGTATATTTTTTTATGAAAGCGTAAATAAAAAGTTACTTTCTTGGATAAAATACGAAAGATTCCACACATTTCACACCATTATCCTAACATCATTCGCTATATTTCATCAATATTCTAGCATAAAAAAAAATTTAGAATTTTTTATTCTTAATCATATTAAATACAACTTTCGAGATTTAGTCCTAAATCATTGCCTATTCTTTAACTTTTAGTAATTGTGATAGTGCCTTATTACGAGGCTTATAATAAAGATTTTTAAAATAATCACTTTAGTTTATAAAAGGTGGGAGAGTCTTAATGAATGTCGATATTTCCGTAGATCGAACGTGGCAAAATAATTTTTTAAAAAGAATTGATGAAGATGGTCCTTGGACAAATTGGGATTTATATCATTTAGCTTATAAAACAGAGAAATCATTACTCGTTCCTACTTTTGATGGATTGCAAGCACCGAAACATTTATCACATTTCACGCCGCTTCCGCATCAATTGGAGGTCGCTCAAAATGTCATCGAACAAATGAATGGTAAAGCGATTCTAGCAGATGAAGTTGGACTTGGAAAAACGATTGAAGCTGGACTTATTTTAAAAGAATACATGGTTCGAGGACTTGTAAAAAAGGTACTCATTCTCGTTCCAGCTTCTCTCGTGTCTCAGTGGGCGTATGAACTCAACACAAAATTTTTTATTCCTGCGGTCGCTCAAAAGAAAAGTTATTCTTGGGAACAAGCTGATGTCATCGTTTCATCAATCGATACTGCGAAACGTTCACCGCATCGCGATATCGTTTTAAACCTAGAATATGACCTTATTATTATCGATGAAGCACATAAACTAAAAAACAATAAAACAAAAAACTATGAATTTGCACAGCGATTAAAAAAGAAGTTTTGTTTATTACTAACTGCAACTCCTGTTCAAAATAAAATTGATGAAATCTTCAACCTCGTTTCTTTATTAAAACCAGGTCATTTAGGCAATCAATCTAATTTTGAAGAATATTATGCTTCAAAAAATCGTTCCACTGAATCCGATGAAGATTTAAAAGCTCTTATCAATAAAGTAATGGTTCGAAATAGACGCCATAACACTGGCATTGATTGGCCGAAGAGGCATGTACGAACAATCTTCGTTGAATTTAATGAAGAAGAACAAGCTTTGTATAATGAAATTGAAAATTGGCGTGAACAAAATGCCTTCACATCTGCTTTCTCATCCTTAACTTTAAAACGGGAAGCATGTAGTAGTCGTGAAGCTGTTTACTATTCATTAAAAAAACATGTAGAAAAACGGCAGAAAGAAAATGAGCATTACATAAAGGACCCACATATTGATGTGCTTATGGATAAAATTAATCATATTCCGTTTAACTCCAAAGCAAATAAAGCACTAGAGCTTATAAAAGAAATTGACGATAAAGTCATTATTTTCACTGAATATAGAGCTTCACAAATGTATTTACAATGGTTCTTACAACAACATGGCATTTCCTCTGTACCATTTCGCGGTGGATTTAAGCGCGGGAAAAAAGATTGGATGAAGGAGCTTTTCCAAAATCGTGCCCAAGTATTAATTGCGACCGAAGCTGGTGGTGAAGGAATTAACCTACAATTTTGTAGCCATATGATTAATTACGACTTACCGTGGAATCCAATGCGACTTGAGCAAAGGATTGGACGTATTCACCGCCTTGGACAAAAAAATGATGTTCATATTTATAATTTAGCAACAAAGCATACTGTTGAAGAGCACATTTTAAAACTACTATATGAAAAAATTAATTTATTTGAACGTGTAATCGGTGAACTCGATGAAATTTTAACGAGAATCAACATGAAAAATATTGATGCACATATTCAAGAAATTTTCGCGCAGTCAAAAAGCGAGGGTGAAATTCGAATCAAGATGGAAAATTTAACATCTATTATCGATTTTGCGAAGCGCAATGAAGCAGAGGTGCAGGACTATGCAGCAAAATGAAATTCATAATTACTTATACAACTTTTTTGAGGCGAATAACTGTGAAATTTTAGAGCGTTCCCCTCACCTATTAGACGTGCAGTTAACAATTGAAATGGATAAATTATTAATGAACCGCCCTTTCTATTGGCACTATCTTGAAAAAACAGGAGGCGTTCCGAACCCGATGCGCCTTACTCTTATTACAAATCCGGAAAACGAAGAAAACGACGGTGAACTTATTCATTACGGTTCACCACGTTTGCATCAAATATTTGAAACGACAAAAGAACTAGGCTCATACATACGTTTATATGAGGAAGTGAAACATAGCGGGGCAACTCATACCCCTCTTCACCCTTGGCTTGGTGTAAATATAAAAGTATCTTATCAATGCGACCGAAAAAAAGACATACTTCATTCCATCGGTATTCATCTTATTTCCGGGACAATGATTGCAAACTTTCATGACACTTTAGCAGAGATCAAACTCACACCGAAAATACCTGATTTTTGTTTTACGCTCTCACCTATCATTAAGCCACAAAGTGGCTTACAACGTATAGAGTCTGCTTTAAAAAGTATAATTGCTGAAGATGACCATACGTGGGCAAAAGAAGCGAGAGTGCGTTGGAATCATGATTTAGACCTTTTAAATCGATTTTACGAAGATAGCGATGAACTTCCAGAAAGCTATGAAATTGAAAAGCAAGCATTACAAGAACAATACGAACCACGTATTACAATACAAATTATAAACGGCGGTCTCTTTTATGTTACCGCAAATCATTTTCTATCTTAAAGAAAGCTCCTTCAACTGTTGAAGGAGCTTTCTTTAAGATGTTTTTCCATCCTATTCTCTATCGTCATTACGCTCTTGTTGTTTTTTCTCTGTCATACGTTTTTGATTTGCACGGTCCTTCGCGCTTACATGATTTGCATCAGTTGGAAGATTTTCTTTTGAACGACCAATTCCATTGCTCATCTTTTCCCCTCCTTTTTACACACTTCAAAATGCACCTTTATTTTCAGCTAAAAGCACAATCCTTATACAAAAAAATAAGAGCAGCCAGTAGCTGCTCTTACTCATTCACGTATTTTTGAAACATATCATGGATGCCTTGATTTACGAGGTTCGAGATCTGTTCGTCAGATTTATTCGGATAACGATCACGCAATCTGATAGATGCCTTCACCATTAAATTTTCTAATACAGAACGGCCACCTTCTCCATAAATAATTTCAGCATACTTAACAAGTCTTCCATCCTCTAATGTTGCTGGATTATGATTGAAGAAAAATTTACTCATTGTCTCCACCTCTCTCTTTGATAACGTTTACATTTATATAGATTTTTTATGTTATTTATTTCACAATATTGTATGCATGTATATTTAATTAGTTTCATTATAAAGCAACATATCAATAGTAAATATGTGATTTTCCGTCCATTTTGTGAACAAAGTAAAAAAATGAAAGCGTTTCCTTTATTATATACTAAAAAAACTTACTACGCTAGGGGCAATTTCTTAATCTATTAAACATCTACTTTTCTTTTTTTTCATTAACCTTATACAATTTTCAGAAATTATATTATAAAATATATGTATGACTTAAGGAGGCCATGTATGAATCAAAATAAAAAAGCTATATTAGATCTTGTCTTTTATCTCGTATTCCCATTCCTCATTTGGAAATTTGCAAAACCTTATATCGATCCTTATTACGCAATGTTAATTTCCTCTGTTCCGGGGATTATTTATACACTGTATACCTTTAAAAAAGAAAAACAGTTTAACGTTACAGGGTTCTTTATTTTAATTACACTTATTTCTAATACAGCGGTAGACTTAATATCTGGATCAGCGGAACGAATGCTATGGAATGATGCATATTATCATATCGTACTTGGCTGCATCGTTATATGTACAATCTTTATGAAAAAACCACTTATGTTATATTTCGCAACGGATATCGCAGCGCTGCAAGGCCATGACCGCGATAAAAGTCGTGAGCTTTATCGGGATAGTCGCATATATCCAGCACTTCAATATTTAACACTATTTTTCGGTCTTCAATTTATATTAAAAAGTTTCTTGAAAATCTATTTCATCTCTGTTTTCGGTGTAGATGGATATGGTGAAATGAGAGCTATTATGACCGCTGTTGGCTGGGGGATTTCTATTTGTATCGGAATTGGATTTGTATGGGTAAACAATAAAATACATGCAGTTACTGAGGAAAAAGAATCCGTGCAGTAAATAACAATCCCCTAGTATATGATGCTACTAGGGGATTGTTATTTTGCTAAACATATTACGAAAAAGTTAGCTTGATTTTTTTCTTTTATTTTTTACATTTCGATAAAACAAAGCAGCGCTCAGTGGCATAACACCAAACCATTTATTTAAGAATGGCTCTTTCTCCGCACGACGTTGTTGTTTCTGTTGTTTTCGATCCTCTTTTGGAGCATCCATATATGACACAAATTGCTGTGTCACAAAGCGTACATAATCATTAGTAGACATATTATCATCACCTCTACTTGATTAGTATGTCCACTTTTTTATTCATTAATCTTTTGCTTTAATTCATTCATAATTTGCTTTACCGACTTATTTGTCGTATCGATATGAATATCAGCCTCTTCATAATAAGCTCGGCGCGATTCAAATTTCGTTACAAATGCATCTATATCTTTCTTCTGAAATAGTGGACGTGTCGTATCTTCACGAAGCCTTTCTGCAATTACATGTGGATCGCAATATAAATACACAACAGTTCCATTTTCCTTCATCCACTTTCGATTTTCCTCTCGTTCAATAATTCCTCCACCAGTTGTAATAATTACATTCTGAACCGGTAGTGAACGTAACATTTCACTTTCATATTCCCGAAAAACCATTTCGCCTTCTTCTGCAAAAATATGCCGAATCGCTTTCTCTTTCTGCTCTTCGATTTTTTGATCTGTATCTACAACTTCCATATGGAGTTCTTTACTTAACGCTTTTCCAATTGTTGTTTTCCCAGCTCCCATATAGCCGGTTATGTATATAGATTTCATTTTCGTTCCTCTCAATCATCCGTTATTATTTGTTATTATAACGAAAGATGCTACTTTATTTAATAAAAAAACGTTTTGTTCTTCTTATGAAACGAAGAACAAAACGTAACATACTCGCTATTTTCTCGCAATAAAACAAGCTGGCTCACTTTTACTTATAAGTACCTCTTCTCACCCACTGCGTTGCAACCCATTTCTCACCTTTCGTTACAGGTGCTCCTCCATGTAACGTAAGCTCATTTAGTGATTGATCTTGATAAAAATACTCAAAGTATACTGCCATTCCCTTTCTAGGATGTACAGAAAGATTTAATTTCGGAAAGAATGTTTCCCCACCTTCTTCTACATCATTTAAGTACATCACAAGAGTACTTATACGATTATTAGCAGCTGATCTACTATGTTCCGCAAAATAATCATAGTGCGCTTTATATTCTTGATCCACTTCATAATTTAAAATGTGCAATCCTTCTCCATGCGCTACAGGAACATTCATGATAGATGAAATTCGTTTTTCAATCTTGGAAGTTAGTTCATTCTCTTCCAAAAATGCACCGCTACTCGTTCGAATATCATTTACATCACGTGATGAACCAATTTTAGACCGCTCTATTTTATTTTTAGACAATTCGATTAATCCGTCACATTCTTCATCACTTAATACATTTGCTAATACGACAATAAGGGGTTCTTCGAATTTTGAAATAATTTGTATTTCCCTATCTTCTGTCATAATCGTATTTCCTTTATGATCAAAAATAGTTTGTTCCTTATTTTCACCTATTTGATTGTTAGTTGTCATTTCCTTATCTCCCTAGAAAAAATGATTGGATAGCATGAATATATCATATTCTTTCTACCTTTCTCTTTTTTGAGAAAATTTAAACTTTTAACTATCCTTTTTATCCCTTTCACAAAGAAATTGACTCTCAACACAATGGAAATTAATGCTTCTCCCAAGCGTATTTTACACATTATCCTTCTACCCAATCCAATATTTTATTATCCCTTTTCCTATAGCGAAAGCTCACTTTGTAGAAAACTCTCTGTTTCGTAACACATTGCAACGAAATGATAATGCCATCATTTTCAAAGACATACTTTCCACTCACTTTTCCTCTTTCATACTGAAATAAAAAAACATCCTCTTTCTCTTTTTGCTGTAAGTCTCTTTTTATATCTGAAATAGCTCGATCAACAAGTTCCTCCATGAAAAAACTTTGTTCTATTTCAGAATAAAATTTTTTATCCGAAAGTAACATATTCGTTTCGTACATCAAAAAAGAAATAAATAAAATAAGAAAAATAATTGTTCCTGGCATTGCAAATCCATCTTGTTTTCTCATGTTTCTATCTCAATTTCACTATAGCGCACAGCCACGCCTTCATATATTTCACCACTTATATCTTTCACATATATATATATCAAATGAGGTGTTAATTTGTACGAAATTGCTTCAATCCTTTGTAATATAAATTCCCTTCCGCGCATATTTACTTTTCTTATTAAATTACTATTCACTTTTTCATATGTCACCTGATCACCATTACGAAGTTGGAAGCGCAAAATATGTTCATCATTTTCTAGTGCTATCTTCCTCCCACTTAATACTTCACGAAACTCTAATTGCATTTGTCCTAAAAACACATCCCACTCCCATTCATTTAATCCTTTTGAATGTGTATTTTCTATCCCCATAATCTGAAGACGTGGTAAAAGTAAAAAGAACATTGATAAAAGCAACAAACATACAATCATTTCTATTAACGTAAATCCCGCTTCCTTTTTACCTTTTCTCTGCATAAAGGCATTGCTCCATCGCTTTTCCTCTCATATCTTTCCACATCGTACAAACTTCATCTCCTCTCCAATATGTGTAATATACAATTCCTTTTATGACTTGCTCTTTTACTCGCTTTTCCTCATTCTCATACTTAAATAAGGCCGCTTCTTTTTTTAATAACATTAATGCTTTATAGCTCATTTTTATATTTTTTCTTTCTTGCATAATTAATAATGTTTGCGGGAGCAATAACGATACCGCCATCATTATTAAACTTAACGCTACAACCATTTCAACCATTACTGATCCTTTTTGACACTTCACGATACGTAAATCTCCCTCTTCCAAGCTGAAATACAATCTCATATTTATACCCCCGATAGGAAAGTAAAATCGTACCACCTCTATTAATATTTCCGCTCGGATTATATGTCATTGGATTTGGAAAGGTATGCAACTCAATTTGGACATCTTTATCATATTCTCTCTTAGCAATTAAAAATCCGGTCTCCGATTCCGAAATATAATACATATGTTTCTCTTTAAACCAGCGTAACGTATAATGTTTTTGACGCTTAATCGCTAACTGCTGCATATACAAAATATCATTTGAAAACTGTTTCAAAAACTGCTCGGCTCTTTGCTTTTCATGTAATGAAGTAACGTTAAAATGCGTAACAACACTCAGTACAGAAATAGCGAATAAGACAAGTAGCATTTCTAAAAGAGTAAAACCTTTTTGTTTCACGATTTCCCGGCTGATACTGTGCCATCATCGAAAATATGGATTGGTTCACCTTTCGGACAAGTTTTAGAAGTAATATACTTTCCTGTTTCAAGTTCCTCTATTGATGGAATCTTATTATGTTGCAATTGATATGCTTGTATTTGTGCTTCTATAGATTTCACATAGGCTGCACATCCTTTTCCTTGCACGGATGAGCGCTGTGTAACTACATTTGGAATAATTAATAGTAATAATACAGTTATGACAACCATAACTAATAACATTTCTAAAAGAGTAAAACCTTCCTCATTCTGCATGTAAATGCCCCCTAAATTGAATTCATCATTTGAAACATCGGCATAATCATCGCTAAGTACATCAGAATGACTATAACCCCAATACATGTAAATAAAATGGGTTGAATCACAAATAACATACGTTTAATTTTTTGTTCTACCTTTTCAATAATGAGCTCACTGTAATCACAAAGCTCATTTGCTAAATTACCGTTTGCTTGTCCATGCGTAATGATATAAGCAAGTTCTTTCTCGTAATAACCACTTTTATCAATAATAGATTGTAACGGTTCTCCTGCGATTAATTGCCGCTCAATTCGGGCTGCTTCATACTGAAAGAACGGATGATACTTTTGCTTCATCATTATTGTTAATGCTTCGTGCACTGACAATCCACCGTGTAATAAACCACTTAATTGAGCGGAAAAATAATGCGAATGATTTAAAATAAGAAATGTTTTCATAAGGGGGATACGGATCATAATCTTTACCTGTTGCGTAGGCGAAAGTTTTCGGAAATAAAATATATATAAACTAAATCCCGTTATAACGATAAGAAAAATGATATAAATGGAATAGGGTAATAATTTAATTGCAACTAAAATTTGCTCCGTAAGTGGTGGTGCTGTAGAACGTAAAGAACTATACATCATTTCAAACTGAGGCAATAAAATGAGGTTAAAAACAGAAAGCATAATCATTAAAAAAAATGATAAAAACATAGGATATTGCATTACTTTCATCATATCTTTCCTATATCTATCCTTCTTGTAAAGAAGTACACTCCCTTGTTGCAAAGCAAAAGAAATATCACCATGTCGCTCTGCATAAAACAAATAACTTAACACCTCCGGATGAAACATTAATTGATGAAAAGAAGCGTGCAAACTTTGTCCATTTTTCAATCCCTCGATCATATGCTGTAACTGTAATTTCTTCCCTAACGCTAGTTGAAACTGCAAAAATTCTAACGCCTGTAACAGTGAGTAACCTTTCTCTAATAAATCACTTAATCTTTTCCATAATAATACTTGATCACTTAAACTCCATTTTCTCTTAAACATATACATCTTCTTCTAAAAAGCCTAAAGCATACCCTTTTCGCACCGACGATTCCAACGTTTCATAGTGATACGTAACATGTTCTCCACTTGCTTCTTTAATCGCTTGTTTTAATTCATATCCATATAACAGTTCATAAATACTTGCCTGCCTCACTTGCCTCATTGATTTACATAAAGTTGAACACTTCCCTCTGCAAAACGGACATTTTAATTCAACGAGTCGCTGAGCAGCTACAGCCAATAATGATTGTTCAATTTCTTGCCTTGTAATACCATAATCCATAAATCGTAGTATCGCTCCTTTCGCATCATTTGTATGCAAGGTTGTCATCACTAAATGTCCCGTCAAACTGGCCCTTACAGCTACTTTTGCTGTTTCTTCATCACGAATTTCGCCAACTAAAATAATATCTGGATCGTGACGCAAAATAGCCTTTAATCCCGTTTCATATGTGATACCAGCTTTTTCATTTATTTGAATTTGTAATAAACCGTCTTTTCTTCTCTCAACTGGATCTTCCAGAGTAACAATACGACGTGTTTCTCCTTTTCTAGCTACTTCTAATAACGCATACATTGTCGTTGTTTTTCCAGAACCAGTCGGCCCAGTAAATACGAGTAACCCATGAGAATGCTTTAAAAAAGAGAGTAATTTTTCCGCTGTACTTGGAAATAACGAAAGATGAGACAACGGCTGAACAGATGATTGTAAATGGAGGCGAATAACTAGACTTTCTTGATATACTGTTGGAAGTGTTGAAAGGCGTAAATACACTTCTGATCCATCAATTTGCAAATATAATGAACCATTTTGAGGCTTTCTCCTCTCTCCTATATCCATTGATGCTAAAAACTTAAAGTGCGAAACAAGCTTTTCTCCAAATTCCTTTTCAATACACCTTTTCGTAATTAAATCTTTCCCTATACGTAATTGAATCGCCACATCCTTTTGCCTGGGCACAATATGTAAGTCTGATGCTTGCACCCTACAAGCTTCTTTCATAATCATATTTGCAAAAAGCTCGACACTATTCATCAACTTTCCCTCCTCACTATGTATATATCATGAAAAAATGCACAAGAAAAATTAGAAATTTTGTATTTTCACTAAGAGAAAAAGGAAAAATATGTTTGTGAAATTATGAACAATTTCCGAATTATTGTCTGAAATTACCTATATGGAAGTTTATCTGTATTATAATGTTAATATCTTGGATAAAGTGATAAAGGTGGAGATCCTAATGGAACAAGCTTTAAAAATTACAGGTGTATTATCTGACCCTACTCGTTATTATATTTATAAATATATTTCGCAAAAACATAATTACGTAACTGTACAAGAAATTGCAGATGAGTTTGACATTCATCCAAACGTAGCGCGTTTACATTTATCTAAATTAGAAGATGTTAATATGCTCAAATCAGAAACAAAAAAAACTGGGAAAGGCGGCAGACCAAGCAGACTATACGTCTTGTCTCAAGATGTCATCCAGTTACAATTCCCATTTCGCGATTATCAATTATTAGCACAGATAGCATTTAATTCACTGCTAAGCTTAGGTAGCGCGGGTGAAAAAGCGCTATATGAAACAGGGAAACAATTCGGCAAAGAATTAATGCAACAACATATGCATCGCTTAAATGTAAGTGCAGAAGCATTGACGATAGAACAAAAAATGCTAATCGCAAAAGAAGCATTCTCAACAGCTGGTTTATCCCCTGCTTTTGAATTAAGTACAGATGGCACAAAAATTTTCTATGATGTACACAATTGCCCATTTAAAGAAGTTGCTACGCATCATCCGACTGAAATTTGTAATATGCACGGAGATATGATGAAGGGGATTTTTGAAGTCCTATTCCCGGACGTGGAATTAACACGAAACGATAGTCTACTAGATGGATGCAAATCTTGTAACTATAAAGTTCAAATTTAGTTTTTCAACTAAGAAGAAGTCAATACTATAATTGGCTTCTTTCTTTTATATGAATGAATATTTACAATAGTTAGAAAAATAAACTATAATGAAGAGAGGTTTTACTTTTTTTAGAAAAGGAGGGAGATGGCATGGAGCGCATGTTTCGCGTTCTCGGCTTTTGGACTGGAATTTTCTCGGTTATGTTTTACGTAGGGGATATGCATTCGGCCGCACTATTATTTTTAGGACAAACAGGATTCTTCGTACTTTTAAGTTATTTAAAATTAACAGAGCGTATGTATATATACGTATTCGGGGCATATTTAACCGTTTTCTTCATCGGATTTACATGGTACACAACATTTTTACTTGTCCCTGGAGCTGGACATTAAAAGATGGCAATTTGCCATCTTTTTTTTAATTCCGCAATTCCCTAGTTGACTTATAGGTTTTATTACCTTATATTCTATATAACACATTGGAATTAGGGGGAATTAACATGAATACACTGCTTGTCGGGATTAACATCACAGTCATGCTCATTTTAGTTGGCGTATTGTATTATATGCAACGTAAGCATGTATCTTTTAATAAACGTGTATTTACTGCTTTAGGAGTCGGAATTATCTTTGGTCTTATATTACAATTTATTTATGAACCTACTTCTAAAGTAATTATCGAATCAAATACCTGGTTCGGTTTAATTGGTAACGGTTATGTGAAATTACTTCAAATGATTGTTATGCCACTTATTTTAGTATCTATTATTTCAGCATTTACAAAATTACAATTAACGAAAAACCTTGGTAAAATCAGTGGTCTTATTATCGGAATTTTAATTCTTACTACAGGAATTGCCGCAGCTGTCGGTATAGCTGCAAGCGCAGGATTTGATGTATCAGCAACAGGATTACAACAAGGTGATGCAGAATCTGCTCGTCTGAAATTAGTAGAAGAAAGATTTACTTCTATTGAAAAGACAACAATTCCAGACAAATTATTAGAACTGTTGCCTACAAATCCGTTTCTTGATTTAACAGGTGCTCGTCCAACATCAACAATTTCTGTTGTAATATTTGCAGCCTTTATCGGTATTGCCTTTATAGGTGTAAAACGAAAATACCCAGAACAAGCGGAGCTATTTAAGAAGATGCTTGATGCTGTGTATGCAATCGTAATGCGTATGGTAACATTAATTTTACGTCTTACTCCATACGGCGTATTAGCTCTTATGGCAAAGACAGTTGCTGGTAGCGATATTAACGCTATTTTAAAACTTGGTAACTTCGTGTTAGCATCTTACGTAGCACTTATCGTAATGTTCGTTATTCACTTATTATTAATCGCACTATCTGGTTTAAATCCAATTCAATATTTGAAAAAAGTGTTCCCTGTATTAACATTTGCATTCACATCTCGCTCTAGTGCTGGTGCGATGCCATTAAATATTGAAGCACAAAAAGAAAAACTTGGTATTTCTGAAGGAATCGCTAACTTCGCTGCATCCTTTGGGGTATCTATCGGTCAAAACGGTTGCGCAGGTATTTATCCAGCAATGCTTGCTATGATGGTCGCTCCAACTGTAGGAATTGATCCATTACAACCACAATTTATTTTAACTTTAATCGCTGTCGTTGCTATTAGCTCATTCGGTGTTGCCGGCGTTGGTGGCGGCGCAACATTCGCAGCTTTAATCGTACTATCTACAATGAACTTACCAATCGGCATTGTCGCTCTTGTTATCTCGGTTGAACCATTAATCGATATGGGTCGTACTGCTCTTAACGTAAGTGGTTCTATGACAGCAGGTCTTATTTCTAGTAAATGGCTTGGTGAATTAGATCAGGATACGTACAATCAAGATGATGTAAAAACTGGTGAGATTGCTTCATAATGAAAAAGGACGCTAACAGTATATACTGTTAGCGTCCTTTTTATTATGTTCCATCTCTATACATCTTATCTTGAAAGTTATCACTCCAAGTATTCTTCTAGTTGCTCTTTTAACTCCTCTTCAATCTCATAGTAAGATTCATCAACAAGTTCCCCTATTTTCTTACTCCCCAAAATTCTCGATTGAATTGACATTCCTAAAAAAACATTTTCGCATTTCCAAATTGGAATGATGTAAAATTCAATCATCTCCTCTTCTTCATCTAATACCGCTATAGAAACTGATGAATAATAGCCTGTTTCAAAGGGATTCTGCTTATCTCTTGCAAATTCCATACATAATTTCATGTTTTTTTCTATGTATAAATGTGAATACTCTTTAAAAAGTTTAAATGATATTCGCTCTAATTCCTTTTCCATACATTGAATTTTCTCTTTCAGCTCCAATGTAAATTCTTGTTCTTTATACTTCATTTCCGCCTCCTTAAACATAGAAAAAGAGAATACAATAACATATTCTCTTTTCTCAAATATATTTCATTATCTCACAGCCCGTCCTTTTACAAATAACCATTTTGATCGCACCATTTATGAAATTGTCCTACATCTACTCCAACTAACACGATATCCTTTAGCTCTACAGCAATACTTTGTTCCCCAATTACAATAGCAAAGTGGGTTTCTAATTGTTTTTCATTTTTCTTTACAGTTCCAATTCGGTTCCGATGCGGCCCATCTTTTATATATGCTTTTTGTCCTACAATATCAAAGTTCAAGATTCTCACCTCTTTTACTGCGCTCAAATTGGAAATACAATCTCCACCTCGGAAAATTTCCTTTCATTGCACTATTTCTCTATATATATGACGAAACAATAAAAGAGTCCTTCCTTCTTTACAATTATTTTTTCTTTGTTTCATTTTTATGATTGAAACGTAAAGTTTATAATAAAATACACTTGGAAGCGCTTTCTACGTAATTTTTTATGTTATAATATAAAAGTAGAACTTCGTAAAGAGGGTTAAAAAATGAATACAAACATGATTAAAAAAGTAATTGAAGCATTAAAAGTATATGGCTTTCAGGATGTATCATTCTGTGAAGAAACGAAGCAATTTTTATTTCATAACGAAACCGATATTATGAGCGGCTATGCAGAAATAACATATAGTAGTCAATTCGAAAAATTCAACGTACAAATTCATCCAATTGAAACGCATCACCAAGCAGAGTTACAAGAGGTTGAAAGACATATACAAGCTTGCATACGAAAAGTAGAGTATTTAAACGCACTTCTTACTGGACAAACAAAGCTAGATGATAAAATTATTATTATGTAAAAAAAAAGAACGTGAAGCTATCACGTTCTTTTTTTTACACACCCATCTTTTCTTTTAAATGCAAACCTGTTACAGACTCTAATACATCCATTGTTTCTTCAAGCTTCATATCAAAAATTGTCTTCTCTTCTATATACGGAAACTGTCTAAAACGCTTTTCTAACATTTTCACCGCATCCGATGTGAAATTTGCGCTATCAATGCCAAATTCTGTTTCAAGAAGCACAATCCAATCTAACACATGAAAACCTAATCCATTTACGAATGAAATAAGTTTTTCTTCTGGCTGTGAAGCTAAGAATACGTTTCGCTCCATCTCACTAAAAAGTTCTTCTCCTAAAATTCCTGCTAACTCATCATCATGTTCGCGTTCAACAATCTCTTCATAACCGTAATCATCAACAAGCTCTTCTACTTCTTCACTATCTGCAAAAAGTAATTGACTACGAATTGCATCTTTCTTAAATTCACTGTTTTGTACAACTTCTAAAAAACTTGTTTCCCATCCATTTTCTAATTTCATATTTATAACTCCTTTATATGCTTTACTTATAATAACTTTGCCCAAAATAGCCTAATGGTAACCTTCACTCTTTTTTTGCAAGAAATATTTCTCGCTACATTCCCACGTCTAACATTCCACTTTATTCAATATATATGAGACAAGCCCCTCAATTTCTCCTTCGAAAATATCAACTTCTCTTAAATGGTAGAATGTAGTTTGCAACTCATTGCCCTTGTGATATATATAAATTTTCTTTTCTAAAGCAATTGCCATCCCTAATTCTGTATGACTTCCATTTCCACCATTTAGTATGAGTAAGAAGACATCAGCCTCTCGAATCGCTTCTTGTTCTTCTTCACCAATCTTTTGCAATTGTTCTCTATTGGTTGCTCTTTCATTTTTCGTCCAATCATATGTATGCTGCCATCCCACTTCTTTCAACTGGCTTGATACGAAACGAACAAGATGTTTATTTTGAAATCCTGAAGCAATATAAAATTTCATTTATATCCACTCCTTAAATATGTACGGGGAAACTCCTTTTTTAGCGTTAATGGGATTTTTTCAAAAAAAATCCCCATCTTTAGAACTTATTTGCGTTTCAATGATGGGGTGCCTCATGATCTTCTTTTATTTTTTGTTTTTTATAACTTTCATCAGCTAACATTTCTAGTTCAGCTGTTATTTCTGATTTTTCAAGCTCTCGTTCTTGTGAAAATTTCCGTGAAATATAAACAATAACACTACCAACGTACAACACAAAGCATATAATAAGTGCAGTATTTTCATAGAGACTTAGCTCCAACACAGTCACTCCTAATCCATTCGTATTTTCACGCTTAATCAATTGGAATTTCCCTATTAACCATTTGTTATCCCGCTATTTGAGGGCAGTAAGACCCCCACCTCAAAATTCAGCAAAAGCAAAGAAGTTAGATGTGGGATTAACTGCCCGTAAAAGCCCGATTGGTGAAGGCTAATAATCAGTGGGGGATGCGCCCCCACTGATTAAAGTTTCACTTTATTGTAACATAAAAATATCAATTCTTGGAATCTTTCATCCTACTAAAAAAGACATGATTGTTTAATCATGCCTCTGAAATATGTTGAATGATAGTTTTAATCGCTTCTTTTCCATTATATTTTTTTAATGCTGTTTTATACGTCTCATTATTATGAGATAGCTCTTCTATATGCTTTATAAGCGAGTTCACCGTTACATCCTCTTCGTATAATACCGATGCATACCCTTGTCTTTCAAATGATTCAGCATTTAAAATTTGATCTCCGCGGCTTGCAAATTTCGATAACGGAATTAAAACCATCGGCTTTTGCATTGTTAAAAATTCAAAAATCGCATTGGATCCCGCACGTGAAATAACAAAATCTGTTGCTGCTAATATATCCGGCAACTCTCCATGTACATATTCAAATTGTCTATATCCTTCCGTATTTTGTAAGGATTCATCAAGATTTCCTTTTCCGCAAAGGTGCACAATTTGATAATTTTTCAGAAGATCTGGAAGTGCCGATCGAACCGTTTCATTAATTTTCTTTGCTCCTAAACTTCCCCCCATAACAGTAATAACTGATTTCTTACGGGAAAACCCTAGAAACTTTAAACCTTTTTCAAGATTTCCTCTTAGTACGTCTTCACGTACAGGCGATCCTGTATATATTACTTTTTCTTTCGGTAAATGTTTCGCTGCTTCTTCAAATGTAACAAATATTTTCGAGGCAAAACGGAGCGCAATTTTATTTGCTAGTCCAGGTGTCATATCAGATTCATGTAATAAAACTGGCACCCTATTTAGCCATCCTCCAATTACGACTGGTACGGATACGAAACCACCTTTTGAAAAAATAACATCCGGTTTTAGTTTACGAATTGTTACATACGCATCCATAACACCTTTCATCACGAGAAAAGGATCTTTTATATTTTTCAAATCAAAATAACGACGTAGCTTCCCGCTTGCAATACTATAGTATGGAATCCCTTCATTTTCTATAATCGTTTTCTCGATCCCTTGATGAGAACCGATGTAAGAAATGTCCCAGTTTTCTTTCTGTAAATGTGGAATAATTGCTAAATTAGGCGTTACATGCCCTGCCGAACCGCCACCTGTAAAAACTATTTTTTTCATACGTCTCCCCCTTCTACACTATAGTACACTAAAATACCTTGCCTCAGGGTGAGAAAATACCATAGCCGTTACAGACGCTTCTGGCTCCATCATAAATCCTTCTGTTAATGAAATACCAATTTCTTCTGGATGAATTAAGCGAAATAATTTTTCTTGATCAGCAAGTTCTGGGCATGCTGGATAACCAAATGATACGCGTATTCCTCTATATTTTGTACGGAATCTCTCTTCCATCGTCAGTTCAGGTGAATCTGGAATTCCCCAACGATCACGAATGAGCATATGTGTTTTTTCAGCAAGTCCTTCTGCTAATTCAAGTGCTAACGATTGAATTGCATGGCTGCGTAAATAATCTCCCTTCGCCTTCCATTCCTCCGCAATATCTCGAACCCCTTCTCCAACGGTAACAGATAAGAAAGCGACATAATCCATCTCATCTCCAATCGGGCGTATATAATCTCCTAAAGTACGGTATGGTGCTTTCCCTTGTCTCGGAAATTCAAATCGCTCTATAATACGTGTGTGATCTTCCGGATCGTATATAATTATATTTTGTCCATCACTTTGCGCCGGAAAAAATTGATACACCGCTTTTGGGCGTAACCAAGATTGTCCTTCTTGTAATAATTCATCAATTAAATCATTTAGCTCATGTGCTCTTTTATCCCCTTCTTGCAGGAGTTTTTTTACGTTTCCTTTTAACCCAAGATGGTGTCCAATTAACATTTGTCTATTTAAAAATGGTGCAAGATGAAGGGCAGGAATATCCCTTAATACAACTCGTTTCGTCGAATCTGGCACTATAACAGTTGCTTTTGGCAACGGCTCAATAACTGCGGGAATTTCTATTTTTTTCTCCTCTTGTTTCACAATATGAAGATGGCGTTCCTTTTTATCTTGCTTCATCTTTTCACGTTCTTCTTCTTTTTGTAATTTGTTAATAATATCAAGACCTGTCATCGCATCACTTGCATAACATACGAGCCCTTTATATGATGGCGAAATACGATTATCTGTAAACTTTCTCGTTAACGCTGCACCACCGACAACAATTGGAATATCAATATTGGCTGCTTTTAAATCTTCAGCAGTCGTTACCATTTGTTGTGCGGATTTTACTAACAAACCAGAAAGACCAATAATATCAGGTTTCTTTTCTTGTACTTCTTGAACAATTCGATCCGAACGAACATTAATTCCTAAATTAATAATTTCATATCCGTTATTTGATAAAATAATTTCAACGAGGTTTTTCCCAATATCATGTACGTCACCTTTTACAGTCGCTAATAATACTTTCCCTTTTTTTGCACTATCACTAGATTCCATATGTGGCTCTAAATAACTTACGGCAGCTTTCATACTTTCAGCACTTTGCAATACTTCAGCAACGATAAGCTCATTACCATTAAATAATCGCCCCACCTCATCCATTCCTGTCATAAGCGGTCCGTTAATAATATCCAAAGGTTTTCGTCCTTCTGTAAGCGCGAGACTTAGATCTTCTTGTAGTCCTTGCTTCGTACCTTCTACAATATAGTTTGCCAGTCGTTCATCAAGTGTTAGCGTTTCTTGTATAACGACATCTTTCTTTTTGGCAACACGATAAAAGTTTGTAAATTTTTCTAACGTCTCTTTCGTCGTTTCAAATAATAATGCATCCGCAAGACGTTTTTCTTCCTCTGGAATTGACGCATAGCGCTCTAATTTTTCCGTATTAACAATCGCATAATCTAATCCTGCTTTCGTTGCATGGTATAGAAAGACAGAGTTCAATACTTCACGTCCTGCTGGTGGTAAACCAAAAGATATGTTACTCACACCTAGAATCGTTAAACATTCTGGTAACGCTTCTTTAATAAGACGAATTCCTTCTATAGTCGCTGCCGCTGAACCTATATATTCTTCATCACCTGTTCCTACAGGAAACACAAGCGCATCAAAAATAATATCAGATGGGCGTATACCATACTTCTTCGTTAGTAATTCATAGCTTCTTTTAGCAATCTCTATCTTTCTTTCTGCACTAACTGCCATACCATCTTCATCAATTGTCCCTACAACTATCGCAGCACCGTATTTCCGAAGAAGGGGTGTCACTTTTTCAAAACGTTCTTCTCCATCCTCTAAATTAATAGAATTGATAACACCTTTTCCTTGAATATAAGTAAGAGCTTTCGCCATAACATTTTCATCTGTTGAATCAATCATAATTGGTACTTTTAACACTTTCGTAACTTCTGCCAAGAATCTTTCCATATCTTCTATTTCATCACGATCAGGGTCTGCCATACAAATATCAATAATATGAGCATTTTTCTTCACTTGCGCTCTTGCCACTTCAGCAGCCTCTTCAAATTTCCCTTCTGCTACTAATCTTTTAAACTTACGCGATCCAATTACGTTCGTCCTTTCTCCAACAAATAAAGGCCTCATAGAATCATCGTATTGCAACGCTTCTAGCCCACTAATTCCATGTCCAACCCTTTCATGATGCTCACGAGGATTAATCGAGGCAAGCGCCAATTTCATTGCACTTATATGTTCTGGTGTTGTGCCACAACAACCACCAATAATATTAATCCACCCTTCTTCAGCAAAACGTTTTACTTTTTCAGCAAGTGACGCCGGAGATTCGTGATAATGCCCATCTTCATCAGGAAGACCAGCGTTTGGATAACAAGAAATATAACACTCCGATAAATCAGATAGAGAACGCATATGTTCCCTCATAAATTCTGGACCAGTAGCACAGTTTAACCCAACCGATAATGGCTTCATATGCTCTACCGATAAATAAAAGGCTTCGATCGTTTGACCCGCTAAAGTCGTTCCCATCGGTTCAATTGTTCCAGAAATCATAATAGGTACTATTTTGTTTAGTTCTTCAAACGCCGATTGAATTCCAAGGTACGCAGCTTTCACATTACGCATATCTTGACTCGTCTCAACGAGCAATACATCAACTTCTCCTCTTAATAGTCCTCTTGCTTGCCTTGTATAGGCTTCGATTAACTCTTCAAAAGTTACACCACCTGTAACACTAATCGCTTTCGTCGTTGGTCCCATCGCTCCCGCAACATATACTTCTTTCCCACTTTCTTTGACTGCTTGCTTCGCCAAAAGCGCTGCCCTTTCATTTAACTCTTCATCTAAATGAGACAATGCATAATCACTTAATACAATATTTGTTGCACCAAACGTATTCGTTTCAATAATATCTGCTCCAGCTTCAATGTAGACTTTATGAATATTTAAAATCACATCCGGTCTTGTTTTTACTAAATATTCATTACAACCTTCGTATTCTTCTCCTCCAAAATCTTCCGCTGTTAAGTCTTCTTGCTGGATCATCGTTCCCATTGCACCATCTAATATTAAAATTTCATGTTGTAATCTCTCTTCTATTCGTTTCATCAATTAATACCCTCTTTCACTTCTTGCTTTTCTCTCACATATTTCACGAGATGTTCTGTAATTTCATATTTTAAAAACGGCGTAATAAGATAAATACCGTTAAAATATTTCATTGCCGCATCAATCAACTCTTGTGAAATCCGAATTCCTTCCTCGATAGCAGCCTCTTTCGTTTCATGTCCATCCATTCTTTGTCTTATCTCTTCAGGGAGCGTAATACCCGGTACTTCAAAATGAAGAAAATCTGCATTCCGCTTACTTACTAACGGCATAATTCCAATAAAGATAGGTTGTTCCAAATGCTTTGTCGCTTCATATACTTCTTCTATTAAAGCAACATCATAAATTGGCTGAGTTAAGAAATATTCTGCACCAGCATCAATTTTTCGTTCCATTCGCTTTACCGCTGCTGCTAAATGCCTTACATGGGGATTGAATGCCCCTCCGACAGAAAATCTTGTTGCCGGACCAATTGATTTCCCTAAAATAGAGCGACCGTCGTTCATCTCTTTAATCATTTTAATTAGCTCTATAGATGACAAATCATATACAGAAGTTGCACCTGGAAAATCACCAACGCGCGCTGGATCACCAGTTAAAGCTAGCACTTCCTCCATACCTAATGCTGATAATCCAAGCAAGTGAGACTGTAGTCCAATGACGTTATGATCTCTACACGTTAAATGCGTCAATACTGGAATATCATGCTTCGTTAATAATGCACCCATAGCCATATTCGAAACGCGAGGAGATGCTAATGAATTATCTGCTAGAGTAATAGCATCCGCTCCAGCCCTTTTCAGTGCCCTTGCTCCTTCAAAAAATCGCTGCGTATCTAACGTTTTCGGTGGATCTAATTCCACTACAACTGTCGTTTGTTTCTTTGCCTTTTCTGCGAGAGTAACATGAGCTCTCGAACGTTTCTCATGTGTATGGACCACTTTAGGCCTTACAATCGTCTTCTTTGCTATTACAGGTGCAACATTTGCAATAGCACGTTTCATTCCCTCAATATGTTCCGGGGTAGTACCACAACAACCACCTAATAAACGAATACCTTGTTCAATAAAGTTTGGTGTCATCTCTTCAAAATACGCTGGACTTCCCTCATATACGTAACGCCCTTCCACATAATTCGGGAGACCTGCATTCGGATATGCTGATAAATATCCATTTTGAGGAATCGATATCATTTTGAAAGCTTCCGTCATATGAAGTGGCCCTAGTTGACAGTTCAATCCAACAACATTGGCACCGTAATCCAAAAGCTGTTTTAATATTTCATTGACATCATTCCCATTTTGAGTCGTACCTGCCTCATGTAACGCTAACTGAGCAACAATCGGAATATTCGTTTGTTTACGCAATACTTTAACGGCATGCAATAATTCAAATTCATCATAAAAAGTTTCTAATAGTAATCCATCAACCTGTTCTTCTAGTAAAGCACCTGCCTGCTCAAGTAACATAAATTCTCTCTCTATATCAGTCGTTGTAACAGCACCAATATGTTTCATACCTCCAATTGTCCCTAAAATTGCATTCCGCTCTGTTACTGATGCTTTCGCAATATTCACTGCCGCTTTATTAATTTGGACAACTTGATTTTCTAGACCATACATACGGAGTTTCGCTTCATTCGCACCATACGTATTCGTTTGAATAACATCCGCTCCAGCAGCTACATATTGTTTATGGATCGATATAATTAAGTCCGGATCAGACAAATTCAATTCTTCAAAACTACTTTGTAAACCATGCGAATGTAATAACGTTCCAACCGCACCATCACCTATTACAATTCCTTTTGATAATAAATCTAGTAATTTCACGAATCTCCCTCATTTCTATCAATATAAAAACCCCCTCTTCACTTTGAAGAGGGGGACATAATTGTTCCTCCTCTTATTATGCAAAACACACGTTTTGCAGGTTTTAGCACCGTTTCAAACATTTAGTTTGAAGGTTGCCGGGTTTCACAGGGCCTTTCCCTCCACCGCTCTCAATAAGAGTTTGTCTTTATTATTTTATTTATGTAGCTAAAAGGAAATACGTTCCCCTTTTAACAATGTTTGTTAATTTTTTATAAATTTAGCATGCACTAAAATAAAAGTCAATGACACTTGTGTAAAAATAAAAATTATTTAAAATAAAGTTGCAATTCAATTATCTTTTGTTGTAAAGTTAAAAACATAATAAAAATTTCATACGAACATTCTTATCTAGAGAGGTAGAGGGACTGGCCCTATGACGCCTCAGCAACCATTAACATTCATTCGTTAATAAGGTGCTAATTCCAGCAAATTGTGAAAGATTTGACAGATGAGAAGAAGACTCTATTCAATCTGAAAGCCTTCTTCTTAGAAGGCTTTTTTTATTTTCACTTAATTGTTCAATTTAAAAAGGAGGAATTTTCACATGTCAACAATCGAAACAAAACTAGCACAAATCGGGAACCGTAGCGAAACTACAACTGGAACTGTTAATCCACCTGTTTATTTCTCAACGGCTTATCGTCACGAAGGAATTGGTAAATCTACTGGCTTTGACTATTCAAGAACTGGAAATCCGACTCGTGGTCTTTTAGAACAGGCAATTGCAGACTTAGAAAGCGGTGAACAAGGGTACGCCTGTAGTTCAGGAATGGCGGCTGTTCTCCTTGTCCTTTCACTATTCCGTTCCGGAGATGAACTTATCGTATCCGAAGACTTATACGGAGGAACATATCGTCTATTTTCCGAACATGAAGACAGGTGGAATATTCGATGTAGATACGTAGATACACAATCTATTAAACAAATTGAGCAAGCAATCACATCTCAAACGAAGGCTATTTTCATAGAAACACCGACTAATCCATTAATGCAAGTAACTGATATCGTAAGTGTAGCAAGTGTAGCGAAAAGGCACGGACTACTTCTTATTGTAGATAACACGTTCTATACACCTTATATACAGCAACCATTAACAGAAGGTGCAAACATCGTCCTTCATAGCGCAACTAAATATTTAGGCGGACATAACGATGTACTAAGCGGACTTGTCGTTGCGAAAGGGAAATCTCTTTGCGAGGAGCTTGCTCATTATCATAATGCCTCTGGTGCCGTCTTAAGCCCGTTTGATTCATGGCTATTAATTCGAGGCATGAAAACTTTAGCACTTCGCATGAAACAGCATGAAGAAAACGCTCATGCAATTGTTGCTTATTTAAATGATGAAGATGGTGTGACAGATGTATTTTATCCAGGAAGAGGTGGTATGATTTCATTTCGCCTTCAAGATGAAACTTGGATTAATCCTTTCTTACAATCTTTATCCTTAATTACATTTGCTGAAAGCCTTGGCGGCGTCGAAAGTTTAATGACTTATCCAGCAACGCAAACTCATGCCGATATTCCAGAAGATGTTCGAACAGCACGCGGTGTATGTAATCGTCTTCTCCGTTTTTCAGTCGGCATCGAAAATAGCAATGATTTAATTCAAGACTTAAAGCAAGCAATTAAACTTGTAAAAGAAGGTGTAAGAATATGAGTTATTCCATAGATACGCTTTTACTGCATAATCAATACAAACATGACCCACACACAGGAGCTGTTAACGTTCCCATCTATAACACATCAACATTTCATCAGTTTGATGTAGATGCTTTCGGAAAGTATGACTATAGTCGCTCAGGAAATCCAACGCGTGAAGCTCTTGAAGATATCATTGCTTTATTAGAAGGTGGGACAAAAGGATTCGCCTTTGCATCAGGAATTGCAGCCATTTCTACTGCATTTCTCCTTCTTTCACAAGGCGATCACGTACTCATTTCAGAAGACGTATATGGAGGCACTTACCGAATTATAACCGAAGTTCTCTCCCGTTACGGTGTTTCACATACATTTGTTGATATGACCAATGTGGAAGAAGTAAAAGAAAACATTAAACCAAATACGAAGCTCTTTTATGTAGAAACACCTTCTAACCCACTTTTAAAAGTGACAGATATTCGTGCTGTTTCTAATCTTGCAAAATCTATTGGTGCTCTTACTTTTGTTGATAATACATTTTTGACACCACTATTTCAAAAGCCACTTGATCTTGGCGCTGATGTTGTTCTTCATAGTGCAACAAAATTTATTGCTGGTCATAGTGATGTCACCGCCGGATTAGCTGTCGTAAAAGATGAAGAGCTCGCTCAAAAACTCGGCTTTCTACAAAATGCTTTTGGGGCTATTTTAGGACCGCAAGATTGTTCTCTCGTGCTTCGCGGCATTAAAACATTGCATGTACGTCTCGAACATTCAGCTGCAGGTGCCAACAAAATCGCACATTTTTTACAAGAGCACTCTAAAGTTCAAAATGTCTATTACCCTGGATTACAATCACATCTTGGCTATAGTATTCAACAAAATCAAGCAACATCGGCTGGGGCTGTTTTATCTTTCACCTTACAATCCGAAGATGCACTCCGCCAATTTTTATCAAAAGTTAAACTGCCCGTTTTTGCGGTTAGTCTAGGAGCTGTTGAATCTATTCTTTCATATCCAGCAAAAATGTCACATGCAGCCTTATCACAGGAAGCACGTGATGAAAGAGGTATTTCCAATTCATTACTTCGGTTATCGGTTGGTCTTGAAAATGTTAACGATTTAATATCCGATTTCGAAAATGCTCTTTCTTATGTAGAAGAACCTGTAAATGCATAGAGAGAAAAGAAGATATGAAATTAAGTTTTCATATCTTCTTTTTATGCTGTCTAGCATATTCATTTTAATGTTTTTTCTTTTTGTATCGTTCATTAAAAAATAAAAATATATCATCTATTTCCAAGTAATGGATTAATTGATATATTAAGAAATAAAAAAGGGGTAAAAATAATGGATACTTGTGCAGATATTTTAATCGTTATCGATTTACAAAATGGGGTATGTTATAGCGGAGAGCATTTATTTGATTTACAAAACTTGCTTACAAAAGTAAATAAAAGAATTTCTTCATACAGAAAATCAAATAAACCAATCATTTTTGTTCAACATTGTGATGATGATTTAGTACCCGAAAAAGAACTTTGGGCTATTCATACCGATCTAGATGTTCAAGAACAAGATTTTTTTGTACGAAAAACACATGCAAATTCATTTTATAAAACAAACTTAAAAGAAATTTTAGATCAATTATCTGTACATCGTATTGAATTTTGTGGTGCCCAAACAGAGTACTGTATAGATGCTACGATTAAATTTTCTCATGGATTGGGATACGAAAACTTCATGGTACAGAAAGCAACCTCTACTTTGAATAATTCATTTATGTCTGCACAAGAGACGATTGATTTTTATGAAAATATATGGAACCACAGATTTTTAAAGTTGATAAAAGATGAACTCTAGAATAAATGACTAATGACTTGATCATTCTAAGATTTATCAGCTACATTCAATCATTTCATTATCATCATAAAGAAGCTGATCAGAATCAGCTTCTTTTCTTTTAACCTGTTATATATTCCATATATAACATTATGATTCCTTTGTCATATTATTTTAAAAATTTCGTATATTCATTTGAAAGAATAAGAAAATCATGATAAAATTGTGTTACGAATATATCTATATCTTTCAATTTTTAAAACGCATCAAAATTTTCACCCAAAAATGTCATTTTACAAAACTGTGCTAATTTATCTATTTTATTTACATCAGGGTCTCTTTTCTTACAATTTCTTTACTTTAGGACTCTTTTTCTGCAACAACTGTTTTCTTTTCTTTAATTTTTTGGTATGTATAGTATGGTATAACAGCTCACACGGAGGTGGAAAAGAACATGTTAGAAACCTTTCAAAAAGAAATAGAACTTTATGAAAGCAATGCAGAATTATTGAAAGTGCTTGCTCATCCTGTTCGCTTATGTATTGTAAAGGGATTAATTGAACGTGGCCCAAGCAACGTTTCTACAATGTACACAGGATTAAACATGCCACAATCTACAATTTCACAGCATTTAGCAAAGTTAAAAAGTGCTAAAATCGTTTCTAGTGAAAGAAAAGGATTGGAAATTTACTACAAAGTAGAAAACGAAACAATTATTCAACTCGTTCGCGTATTATTAGGTTAGGGACCTATAGGCAGAGAAAAAGAACGTATTCTATATTTTTCATCTCATATCTTTAATATAAATATATATCATGAGAGAAAATATATAATGCTACATAATTAAAAGTCGTATTAAAAAACAAGACACAGAAATATACTGTGTCTTGTTTTTTTCATATTGTTAAATATTGATTCAAAAGTAAATTCTTCATATCTTTCGTGTGCATAACAACATCAAAGGCACTTCCTAAGCTTCCGTTCAAAATCATAGAACGCACTGCTCGATTTCGTTTTTGAGTTTCAGAAAAAGGGTTAGTATCTTGATGGCTAGCAAGCTGATCTAATATTCCTGCTGCTAACAAAAACTCTGATTGCTTCCTATGCCATATCGTATTAATTCCTTGTAGCTCAAAATTCATCTTCAACTCATCCCAATGAACGTGCGTAGTAAGGTCCATTTCTCCTGGATATGCAAGCGGATTACGAATTAGCTTATGCTTATAATATCCTCTTAAACTTCCTTCATGATGTGCAGGATGCATCCATTCTTCTTTTGTATATCCATAATCAACTGTAATACATATACCTTTCTGAAACCATTTCGCAATCTCTTCTATATACTCTTCCATTGCAATAGGCACTTCAAAGCGCTGTCCCTCAGCAATATGAATGTTATATTTCAATAAGTAACGACCGACTCTTTTCTCTATCGGTCTAAATACTTCTGTAAGGTTGCCCTCATCTGTATACGTGATACGTACTTCATACAAAATTCCATTTCTTTTCTCAACTATATCAACAGGAAACGCATCAAATAATTCATTCGAAAAAATAATTCCTTCGAAAGACTCTCCAATTTCAATATAAGATGTATAATACGACACATTATCAAATAAGCAAAGCCTCTCCTGTTGTAGCCTTCTATGAAAAGGGCTCACTTCAATAATTGAATAGTTTAAATTGATAAAGGTTTCCGGAGATAATTGTTTCCATTCTTGTAAAATATCATAGGCAAACTTTCCTGTTCCCCCACCAATCTCACAAATATTTGGAGAAACTTCTCCCTTTTCAACAAGCCGAATAAAAAACTTAGCAAAAGTCTTCGCAAATACAGAAGATACATTGCTACTCGTAAAAAAATCTCCCTGTCTGCCAATTTTTTCACGTTCTTTCATATAATACCCATGTTCCTCTGCATATAATACGAGGTTCATATACGTACTATATGAAATCGAATGATCCTTTTCTTTTCCCATCCATTCTCTTAAAATGAGCTCCATCCCCATAATGACTCCTTATTGTAAAAATGGATTATTTTCTTTTTCAAAACCAATGCTTGTTTCTGGACCGTGTCCACATAGCACCGCTGTTTCATCTGGTAATACAAATAATTTTTCTTCAATACTTCCAATTAATTCAGCAAAACTTCCACCAGGTAAATCCGTTCTTCCAATACTCATTTGGAACAATACATCTCCAGAAAATACAGCATTCGCTTCTTTACTATAATAAGAAATACTTCCTGGAGAATGTCCTGGTGTCTCAAAAATTTCAAAACTAAAAGAACCGATCTTTAATGTACCCTCTTCGTCAATAATATGATCTGCTGGTTTTGCTGTAATACTGCGGTTCATCATAAAAATTTGCGAGCCATTCACAGTTGCATCACCTAACCAATCCGCTTCTTCTTTATGTACGTATACAGGAATATGAAAAGCGTCTCTCACCGCATCAACAGCACCGATATGATCGAAATGAGCATGTGTTAATAAAACCGCAAGTGGTTTTAACTGTGCTTCTTGTAAATATGTAACAAGTTTCTCTCCTTCATGGCCAGGATCAAAGATAATACACTCATTTTGATCATTCGTTAAAATATAAGCATTTGTTTGTAATGGGCCTAACGGCATTTGTATCCATTTCATATGAAAATCTCCTCCAGTTATTTAATTTACTTTCAATGATACAACATTTCTTTCTCTTAGGAAAAGAAGGGGTGTTATCTCGACAATCATTTTTAAAACATGTACAATATAAAAGAGTAAATATTCTAAAAACTCATCCTAAGGAATGAGTAGACAGAGGAGGATATTGTATGGGCCTTGTTATTATTTTTACGCTAGTCACTCTGTTAGCTGTATTTGCTACGCTTAGAACACTTCGCGAAAAAAACTTATTCGCGGGCGGCTTCGCTATTGCAACCGTACTTGTTTTCGGATGGTTTACAATCATGACTGTTCTATATAATGGGTACCCACCAGCAGCTTAATCCATTTACATTTTTATTCTCCAACAAGATCTTGCATAAAAAGAGGAAGGGGACCCCTTCCTCTTCTCATTATTCACAACTTATATCATCTTCGCCTCGTATTTGTGCTTTTTTACAAGCCACGCTCCTCCAATTACACCTGCATCATTACCAAGTATTGCAATTGCTAACTTTGTGCTCTTTACAGCACGAGAGAAAGCATATTGCTCGAAATAACGTTGAATTGGCTCTAATAGTGCATCTCCAGCTTTAGATACGCCACCACCAATTACGATTTTCTCTGGGTTCAACGTACTAGCAAGGTTCGCTACAGCTAATCCTAAATAAGAAGCTACTTTTTCCACTACTTCACCTGCTAGTTCGTCACCTTGTCCAAGCGCTTCAAACACATTTTTTGATGTAATAAGCCCTTCTTCTGCTAACATAGAACGTAAAACACTTTCTTTATCTGTCTCTTGTATTTTTTGCATAGCAACACGCACAATACCTGTTGCAGACGCTACTGTTTCTAAGCAACCCGACTTCCCGCAATTACATGGAAAAGCATTCTCTGTAACAACTGTAATATGTCCAATCTCACCAGCAGCACCGCTTATACCATGTACAATCTCACCATTGGCGATAACACCACCACCAACACCAGTGCCAAGTGTCATACAAATTAAGTCTTTTGCTCCTTCGCCAGCACCTTTCCACATTTCACCAAGCGCCGCTAAGTTTGCATCATTATCAATAACAACAGGTAATCCTGTCTCTACTTCTAATAAATCTTTTAATGGATAGTTTTTCCACCCTAAATTAACTGCTTCATAAATCATTCCAGATGCCACATGTACAGGACCAGGAGCTCCCATACCAATACCAATTAACTTGCTTTTCAATTCACCTAACTCTTCTAACTTTTTATCAATCGCTTTCGCTACATCAAGCGTAATATGTTTTCCTTGCTCATTTGTATTCGTAGGGATTTCCCACTTATGTAAAATTTCACCGTACACATTAATAAATGCTAATTTAATCGTTGTACCACCAAGGTCAACACCAACTAACCATTTCTCTTCCATGTTACGTACCTACCTTTATCTAATTCTTATTTAGCTCTTTTTGAATTTCTTGCTTCAATAAAAATAAAGCTGTTTGATAGTCTTGTGGATCGATTAGCTGTGATTGATTTAATTCACGCAATTCATCTTGCATCAATTGTAAATCCGCAATTCGATCACCTGTATAAATAATCGTACCAAATTTCTTTAGCAATTGTTGAATATCATAAATAGATACCATTTCATCACCCTCTATGCTCACTTACTATAAAAAAATTATAATAAGAAAACGTTCACATATTTTATTATAATCAAGAAGAAAAAGTCTCGTCAATTTTTATTTGTCTATACAAGCCCATTTTTAACCATTGTTCCTTTTTCTGTAATAATTTTTTTTACATTTTTATCAAATGGCTCTACTGGAATATGTTTTACCATTTGAAAATCATAAGCTAATGATAGCGTTTTCCCTTTATAATGCACGAGATAACGATCATAATAGCCACCGCCATACCCAATTCGTTCTCCTCGCTCTGTATAAGCTACGCCTGGCACGATTTGAAGATCAATTTCATCCGCATTCACTTCATCCGTAAGCGCTGGAATGGGTTCACGTAAATTCATATACACTGTTTCTAATTGATCAAACTTACTAATTTTCCGGAAGGACATTGCTCGTGTTCCTTTATTACACTTCGGAACAACAACTTTCTTTCCTTCTTCCCAAGCTTTTTCGATAATAGGATATGTATTCACTTCATTGTCCATCGAGAGAGTGATTCCAATTGTTTTAGCTTCAGCCCACTCTTTTTGCGCATACAACGAAACTGCAATTTGCTCTGATAAAGTTGTATACTGTTCTTCTGATAAAGAATTCATGTGCTCTATTATTTGTTTACGCAAACGTATTTTCTCTTCTTTCACACACTTTTCCCCCTTACAGTGATACTTTTCTCTACGATGATAGTGTATCACTTTTAACAGAGGAATCGAATAAAAAAAAGAAACAGTAGGAAAATATTCCTACTGCTTACTTTGTTTCACGGTGTAACGTAGACTTCTTGTCACGCTTGCAATACTTTTTAAGCTCGATACGCTCAGCGTTGTTACGTTTATTTTTCTTTGAGATATAGTTACGATCTCCGCATTCTGTACATGCTAGAGTAATATTCACACGCATTCTTATTTCCCTCCAGTCACTAATAACTTAAATCAGACTATACTATAATACCACTTTTAAAATAAAAATTCTACACCTTTTGATATTGTCTAATTTTTTCTATAAGGTTTTTCATGTTTTCCCTTGCTATCACTGGGTTTCTAGCATGTGAATACACCAAAAATTTTGGTTGTTTTGTATCAGAAACGATATAAGACCACTCTTTTTCTGTATATTTGAACTGTATCCCTTCAAATATACCTTCTTCTTTTCTTTCCATATCGGCCAATAATTTCCTCATTACTTTCCCTTTTTCCTTCCATGAACATACAACTTCATCATAAAGTAGATACAGTGGAGGTGATTGCTCTGCTATGCTAAGTAATGTTTTTCCTTGCAACGCTATTAATTCAAATAATTTTCCAATTCGATATAAAATATCTCGCTTCCATCTTATTTGAAAAGAGTTTTTTTCATTACGCATATAAAAGAGGAGATAACATTCCCCTAATTTCAAAGACATCGGGTAAACATTATCTGCTGATTCGAGTAATAAATCCGGAATATCTACTTCTTCAAAATCAGTTCCTTGGTAAATATTGCTGTGAGTGTCATATAATTCGAAGCGATTTCCATGTTCAGAAAACATAAGCGCCATATTTGCTTTACTCGATTTCATCAGAGCTTTCACATGATCTTTTTGTTCACTCGCATAAATCCATGTAACTGTGCATCCAAGCCTTTGTAGAAAGAGCATAAGTAAATGTTGTAACATATCATTTCTCTTATTAATAAGAAGATGAAACTTCTGTTTTTGTATCGTTTCAATATCAATACGCTCTAACACAGCTTCTACATAATTATTTACAGAAACGTGAACTAGCTTATTTCGTCCCATTTCTTTCTCACAAGCGTAATAAAACGACTCAGACATATATACTTGTTCTATCGTTTTTTGCTGCTTATACGTTAAAAATGAGCCCTCCTTACCATACAATTGTATAACAATCCCTCTTTCGCTTTCCACTTGAACGAAAACTCCACCTGCACATTGCAAATTATGAATGGCATACTGAAAAAGCGACTCATTCATTTCTTTACATTCCATCGTATGAATCCCGCTGCCATGAATGGCATGGAGGAATAAATTTTTAAAGGAAGTTGTTTCTATATTTTCCTGACTTCCAATCAATATACTCTCTCCTTGGGCAAAAAGAGATCCATAAGCCATTGCAACTTTCACAATAAATTGAGGAGTAATTTCAACATTACCCCTTCCTACAATCCGGCTTTTTTGTAACCACCCTGCACTCTTTTCACTCTCTTTAACACCGGCAGAACCTACTATCGAATGACTATCTATCTCCTTATATGGCCATATTTTCCCTTTTTGCTTAATTACTGTACTTTTCCCTATATGACAATGGTCCGCTACAATACTTTTTTGAAAAAGTGTAACATCATCTTCGACCATTGTATGATCTCCTATTGTTGTTTCTAACAACTCACAATTTTTTCCTATATGAGCGTTTGCTAAAATGATGCTTTTTTGCAGATGAGAATAACTTGAAACGATACTATTTTTCCCTATAATAGAGTACGGTTCAATTACAGCCCCCGCACCAATCATTGCTCCTTCTCCAATAAAAGAAGGACCATGAATTTTCGTTCCTTTTCCTATCGTTACACCTTCTCCCATCCACACCATTGGTAATACTTCTGTATATGGAATAGGCACCTTCAATTTTTTCGTCAACAAATCGAATTGAGCTTGCCGATATTGATCAAATGTACCAATATCTAGCCAATAGTCTTCTGATAAATATGCAAATAAAGCATTTTTATTCGCCAATAACGGAAACACATCATGACTGAAATCCGAAAATCCCATGGATGGTATGTAAGAAAAGATTTCTGGCTCCATTATATAAATACCTGTATTCACAATATTAGAAACTACCTCATTCCAGCTCGGTTTTTCTATATATCGTATAATTTCTTGTTCTTTATTCATTACAACTAACCCAAATGAGAGTGGGTTTTCTACTTCTTTCGCAAACATCGTTACCATTCTCTTCTTCTGTTCATGAAATGCAATTCCTTCTGATAATTGAAAGTCAGTTAATGCATCCCCACTAATAACAACAAATGTTTCATCTAAAAAACTTTCCGCTTGCTTAATGCTCCCTGCTGTTCCAAGCGGAGGAGAATCTTCAAAATAATACAAATTAACTCCCCACTTACTACCATCACCAAAGTATTGCTTAATGGCAGTACTCATATATTGAACTGTAATTGCAATTTCACGAATACCATGCTGACGTAATAATTCAATATTATATTCAAGAACTGGTTTTTCTAACAATGGTAACATCGGTTTTGGAGTATTACATGTTAATGGTCTAAGACGTCTCCCTTTTCCTCCAGCTAAAATAACCCCCTTCATATACTTCAGCCTCCACTTATATAATGTTCAAGAACTCCGTATATCATTTATCCCACATTAACTGCAGGAAAAGTCCGGTTTGGTATGATCTAACAATCAGTGAGCGACAGCCCCACCAATTAAAGCCTCACTTTATGAATAAATGTACCTTTTAACTCCCGATAAAAAAAGAAAGCGCTTACTATTAACTTAGTAAAATAATTAATAAGACGTAACTAACACATATGTATTTATTTTTCCATTAATTATGATACATCTTATCATCATAGACTAAAGGAAACAACGAGCTTTTTTTGTCATGTTTTGACTAAAAAAAGCAGGTGATTTCTCATCACCTACTTTTTCCCCTACTCATTCAATAAATAATGCTTTCCTTTTACTAAATAAAATACATTCTCAGCAATATTTGTAACATGGTCTGCTACACGCTCAATATATCTTGCAACAAAGGATAGTTGTGTAATTTGTGTAATCGCTTCTGGTTGTCCAGGGACAGAGGAAATAAATTCACGAATCGCCTTCCCATAAATTTCATCAACTGAATCATCCATTTCAGCAATTTGTTTAGCAAAAGTTAAATTTTCTTGCTCATATGCTTCTAATGCTAAATTTAACATCTTATGAGCAATCTCAAACATTTCCTCAAGATTCCGCAAGCTAACGACCACTTCTTTTTCACCAAGACGAATTGTTGATTTCGCAATATTAACAGCATGGTCTGCAATACGTTCTAAATCTGTCGCTGTTTTAATTGAAATGAAAATCCTTCTTAAATCACTTGCTACAGGCTGCTGCTTTGTAATAAGCATAAGCGCAAGGTCATTTATTTCCTCTTCTAAATTATCCATGTGATAATCCCCATCAATGACTTCTAACGCTTTCTCTACATCCCTGTTGTGAAGACCTTCCATAGCAATCAATAAAGCTTCCCTTGCTAACTCACCAAGCTCAATCACCTTTTGCTGTAACGTTTTTAAATCACATTGAAACTGTTCTCTTACCATCGTTTCTTCCCCCTCAATATTATGTGCCATTTTATATAAATCCCCTACCCAGCCTCTTGTACGTTTATTAAGCCTTGAGAAAAGAGAAATATTACTCCCCTATTAGAATGAGGTGAAAGTGAGAAATGCCGATACGATAAACTTAACTAAATCTATACAATTCAATCAAATTTACACAAGTTAGTGCTTCAAAGTGTTCTCGCAACCCCGAAGGGACGAGGGGTATAACACTCCACACGAGACAGTATCGTTACCTCCTATTATCAAGCAATTATTTTACCCATCTTGATAAATTTATCGAAGCATTCAAATCTCTATCGTGATGGCTATTGC
>NZ_JBALMG010000034.1:0-5198 GCF_036963225.1 Bacillus sp. JJ783
CCACATTTACAAAAAAAATAATTAACTATAAGATGAAATAGGCTACATAAGGGAGGGTTATATGTTACATACGAAAAGATGGAGATTTTTTGCGGTTCTTTCTATTGTAGGTTTGATTTTACTAATTTTATTAAAAATCAACTTCATTTCAATTACTATCGCAACTTCTTCAGCTGAAAGAGGAAAAATTTTTGATCAAAATGGTGTAATACTAGCTACAAATAAGAAAGTTAAATCTCTATATTGCACTTCTAATGATGAAAAGCTATCGAATCAAGATACATCAAACACATTAGCTTTTTTCAATCAATTTTCAAGCGAGTTTCAACATGACATTTCTGCGGAGGACATAAAATCGCAATTACAACAATCTTGTAAAAAGCAGACTATGAATGATATACCGTTATACTCTGACATAAATGAGAATGAACTTACATTCATAAACAAGAACAGACCCAATAATGTAATAATCAAAGATGAATTGATTCGATATTATCCTAAACACGAAATTGGTTCCCAGGTAATTGGGTATGTAGAAAATGACCTTAATTCTAAGTATGGACCTGTTGGAAAAAGTGGGATTGAGCTTCAATATGAAAACGATTTAAAAGGAAAACCAGGAAAAACTCTTATTTTTAAAATGAATAATAAAAAGTTCTTATGGAACATTCAAAAAGTACAAAAAGGAAAAGATGTCAGGCTAGCTTTAGACTCTAAGTTGCAGCAAAAAACAGAGGAAGCATTAAGATCTCAAATTAAGAAAATACGTGATGCTAATGCTGGTTATGTTGTAGTAACCGATGTAAAAACTGGTGCAATTTTAACTATGGCCAATTCGGCAGTTTTTGATCCAAATATATTAAATACACATGTATCATCTAAAAAAGAAAACATTAAATCACTTTCGCAAAATAAAGCAATTCAAAAATTAAAGTATGGTGAGTCCTATGTAAATATGGCCTCTACTATAAAGCCACTTACTATTTTAATTGGATTAAACGAAAAGCTTTTTCAACCCGAAGATACTTATTTAGATAAAGGTACTTTTCAGTATGATAATCAAAATAACATTACTAATGCTCCTGGAACACCCACAGGTGAAATTACACCGAGTCAAGCTATCATTAATTCATCTAATACATTTATGACAGCAAAAGTAGCTCTCCCCTTATTCAACCGGAATAATGGGAATATAGAAAAAGTAGCAAATATATGGACAGATTATTTAAAGCAATTTGGCCTCCGCTCTAAAACTGGTATTGATTTACCCTTTGAAGAAGACGGAGAATATGAATTTCATCCATCTAATAAGTTTGAAAATGGAATCTCTGCTTTATTAAATGCATCTTGGGGAGGAAATGAAGTACACACCCCTCTTCAACTTGCTCAATATGCAGCAACTTTGGCAAGTAAAGGTGATAAATATAAACCTCAAATCGTAAGTGCTATTATTGGTCAGGACGGTAAGGAAACAAAAAAGTTTAAACCAATCTTAGAAAGTTCAAATCGTTATCCTATGAAATTTTGGAGTGTCGTGCAAGGTGGGATGAGTCAAAATATACAGGAGATTAAAAACTTGCCCTTTGATGTCGCGGGTAAAACAGGGATAACTGGCTCTCCGAACGAGCAAGAAAGAATGATAAATCATTCTCTTTTCATTGCATATGCTCCTACCGAAGATCCAAAAATTGCTATTTCTGTCGTTATTCCTGGTAGTAATTCGGAAAAAAACATTGCTGCTCTCGTTACATCAGAAATTTTAAAGTCTTGGAATACACTTCAAAAGGAGGATAAAGATAAAGAGGAAGGTTCATTAAAGTGAACCTTCCTCTTTTACCATATAGATTCTATATTCGTTATTTTCCATATACCTTCATGATTCTTTTCGAAGATGAAAGAATATTTAATATCAGTTAAAACATACTTTTTTTGTACATATCCAGTAGTATTACCGTTAATAGTCGATATTTTTATATATCCATCATTTTGCACTTTTTCCGGGATCCAAGCTTTTACCATTTCATTAGATACTTCATATAAAACTTGTGATTCTCGTTTTGGTTCAGCTAAAATTTTCGTTTTATTTCCAGTAACAGTTACATATATAAAATGTTCTTGCTTTGATTGATTACTTTCTGTCGATCCACTTGGCACTTTGTAGACTTTCTTCGTATCATTCACAAATTCTCCCCCCATTGTAAGAGCAACTTGCAACTCATGAAAAATATCTTCATCAAACTTCAATTCATCCTTCTTATAAGTCTTCCCTTTAAATAGAACTTCATCATTTAACACTCTATACAGGTCATTTTCATTTTTTGAATTTGTACTTCGATATAAATCATTCATAAATTGTTTTAATGATGGATCTTGAGCAGACTCATCTTTTGTTTTCGGCTTAATTTGAGTACTACTTTGTACCGGTGATTTATTATCATCAAGCCAAGGTTGTTGAACAATAAAAAATAACATTGTACAAAGAAAAACAACTACAATAGGCAATACTTTTTTACGAAATGGTCTCTTGTGTGTTACAGAATCTACTTCACTATTTTGGTATATCGATTGTTTTATTTTATAAATAAATTCCTCTTCATCTTTACGATGCTCCATCGGGCCGTTTTTTAATTTCCTATACCAGTCAGGGTTTTTTTTACTGTTCATCATTTCTACCCTCCCCTATTAGTTTTGAAACCTTACTTCTCGCTCGGCTTAATCTAGATTTGACTGTTCCAATTGATACACCTAATGTTTCAGCCATTTCTTCATAAGATAATTCATATTTCGCGTCCAATATTAGTATTTCGCGGTGTTTTTTAGGTAGTTTTAATACAACCTCCCACACATCATTCATTTCCTCTTGATTAAAAAATTCTTGTTCTGCCGATGGAGATTGCTTATCATCACTAAAAAATCCCACTAAAGATATCCTTTTAAAATAAGAGGATTTCAAATAGTTTATTGCCGTATTTCTTGTAATTTTTAATATCCACGTTTTAATAGATGACTCTTTTCGAAATGAATGCCAATGTTTAAAAACCTTTATAAATACATCTTGCGTGATGTCATCTGATAAGTGTGGATCTTTCGTAATAATAAATGAATAATTCCATACATCTTGCCAATAGTCTTTTATAACATAGTCAAGCTCATCATGATTACATTTTTCAATAAACTTCTGTTCCATTTCCACACCTCAAACTTATTTGAATAAACATAAAACTGCCCTCACTTTTAATATGGTTTCAATATATAGACATGATACAAGTTTCATTTGTTCCATTGTTTATCTTTTTTTTGATAAAAGAATCCTCCTGAAAAATGTAAAGGTATGCAATACATTTCATTACATAATCACCTTTACATCCTCTTCGATGACAGACTCTATATTCAGCCCGTACTTGCAAATAATGAAAATGATGCCATATCAACTTTCTAGAGCCACAATAACATAGAAAAAGCATTCTCAATTAGGGAGAATGCTTTTTTTAAAACTTAATTATTCTTTGTTTTGCCCAATTTATACCATTGAGTTAAGCATACATATAATAAATTTAGTAAAAGATTTTACCTTATACTTAAGTGTTATTTCTGAAAAATATGTTTTACTTTTTCGCCGGGAACATTACTCCCCCCTCTTCCTTTTACATCTTCAATCATCATGGTAACAACCATGTCTGGCGCATTTGCATCAAAAGCTGCAAACCATCCAAGTTCTTTTCCGTCTGCTTCTTTCGACTCTTTCAGTTCTGCTGTACCGGTTTTACCAGCAAGAGTTACACCATCAACCTTAGCAATTCTCCCAGCGCCATCAGGGTCATTAATGACTTTTATTAATGCACTCTTTAATATCTCTTGATTCTTTTTAGAAACCACGTTTTCTTTCCAATTTCCCGCTACTTTTGCTTCTTTTAACAAATGAGGCGACGGAATATTCCCTTCATTGACAATCGGTGCATATGTTAATGCTAAATGAAGTGGTGTCATTAATACTTGTCCTTGTCCATATCCCGTATCTGCTAGTTGAATATCGTTTTTTATCCCATCTTTTGCAATTATTGAAATAGGGAATTCGTATTCGATTGGTAATTTTTCATGAAATCCGTATTTCTTAAATTCATTTACATACTGATCTTTTCCCATTTTCAAAGCTTGTTGAGCAAAATAAATATTATCAGAGTACTTCATTGCCTTATCAAAATCAACTGGACTAGCATCCTTCACACGTGTTACATAATAATTTCCCCAAGATGAATCTTTTGTCCACTTTAATCCTTGAATTTTAAATTCTTCCTTAGGATTTATTGTGTTTGTTTCCAAACCAATTGCACCTGTAATCGTTTTAAATACGGAACCTGGTACAAATGCTTGTGTGAAGCGATTCATCATTGGGAGTTTCGCGTCGTTATTCCATGCTTCCCGTTGAGCTTTTGATGCTCCTCTAACTATTGTATTTGGATTATAAGCAGGGCTACTTACAAGTGCAATTGTTTCACCCGTTTTAGGATTGACCGCTGCACTAGATCCTGCTTCATTTTTCATCTCATTAAAGATTTTTTCTTGAATTGCAGCATCAATTGTTAACGTAACATTTTCCCCTTCTTTTGCTTCTTTTTTTGCTACGTTTTTAATCTCTTTTCCGTTCTCATCTTCCATAAATACGCGTCCACCCTTTTCACCACGCAATTTATTCTCTAATACTTTCTCTAAACCTGTCTTACCCACTAAATCATCTGCTTGATAACCTTTTTTTTGAAGCGATTTTAATTCCTCTGCATTTACCTTTCCTATATATCCCGTTAAGTGTGCCGCTGCTTCTCCTAATGGATACGTACGAATATTTACTGGGCGAGATGAAACTCCTTCTAATTCAATATAATCATTCTGTCTGGTTCCCTCTTTTAAAATACCAATTGGTACAAGGGAATCTGGTTTTATCCATTTCGCTGTGAGCTTCTGATCGACCTCTTCTATAGACATATCAAGTAATTGTGCTACTATTTCTTTTGTTTGCGCTGCCGTTTCACCTAGTTTCTCTGGAATAATTCCAACTTCAGTCGCTTTACCATTCGTTGCAACCCCTTTTCCATTTCGATCATATATTTCTCCGCGTTTTCCTTGCTCTGTTTGCATACGTACTTTATAATCTTTTTTCATACCTGGGAAAATGAAGTCTGGTGTCCAATCTATTTTCCAAG
>NZ_JBALMG010000035.1:0-37953 GCF_036963225.1 Bacillus sp. JJ783
AAAATAAAAAAACTGCCGAACTCGGCAGTTTTTTTATTTTACAAAATTATAATCCTTTTTTTGAGAATGTGCAGCATCTACGCACTCTGCTAAACGTTCCATTTCACCCATATATACTGCACGTGTCATCCACCCAGTCAACTTATACATAATCTTATATAAAAAATTCTTCGGTTCAAATTCTAATATTAAGGTAAGTGATGTACCTTCTTCATCTTCTTCTAACATATAAGTTGCGGCTGTATAGCCTTGATTCATTTCACATCCAATTGATACGATATAAGGTGCTTCACACTCTAAAATTTCTGCCTCAAACTCATATATTTTCTTCCCCATCTTTTGCACGGATATATATTTATCACCTTCACGAGGATTGTTTACATCTACGTTTGGAGGATACCTATTTTCTACCATGAAGGTACTCCATTCCATTATTTTCTCATCATTATTTACATAATCAAACACAACATCAATTGGTGCCGGAATTACTATTTCTATTGCAAAACTCACTAAACTGCCCCTCTCAAATACCCTATCGATTTTCTTAAAGTTATTATAACGAAATCATTATGGCATATTTCACATGGTGAAATACAAGTAATTGAAGGTAAAAGTTTTATTTTTCTCTCGCTATAAAAAAATCCCCTATAGAATAGACTTTTTTCAAATGTCTATTCTATAGGGGATTGCTGAAAATTTATTCTTACATAATGAAGAAATAAAATACCGCAGCTAAAATGAAACGGTAATAAGCGAACGGTGTTAGTTTTACACGACCTAACAATTTTAAGAATGAAACAATTGCAAGCATCGCAACAACGAATGCTGTAATAAATCCAGTTGCAAATAACGGTATATCTGCTGCACTTAATATATCCCAGCTCTTGATTAAATCTAAGCCACTTGCAGCTACCATCATTGGTACTGCTAAAATAAACGTATATTCAGCTGCCGCTGTATGCGAAACGCGAGCTAATAAACCACCACTTATTGTAGACCCAGAACGAGAAAATCCTGGCCAAAGTGCTAAACATTGGAACATTCCGATTGTAAATGCTTGCTTATATGTGATTTCATCTAACGTTCTTGCTGTACTTGGTTTTGAAAACTTCTCAGCAACAATCATTAAAATACCACCAGCTACTAAGCTAATAACAACCGGTCCTGGACCGAATAAAACTTCTTTAATTGCACTATGGAATAATACACCGAGTATGCCGGCAGGAATCATCCCAATAATAATATGTAATAAATTTAAAGATGGTCCATCAGTCACTTTCCCTATTCCAACTAATGACCATAAACGTTTCCAAAATATAACAACAACTGCTAAAATCGATCCCAACTGAATAACAACTTCGAAAACTTTCGCTCTCTCATCGTCGAATCCAAGTAAATGACCTGTTAAAATCATATGTCCTGTTGATGAAACTGGTAGAAACTCTGTTAAACCTTCAACAGCACCCATGATTAATCCAATTAACCAATCAGCCACAAGTAGTGCCTCCTTAATAACGAATATGTAATTTTTTCACACCTTATCATAATACCTTATCCCTTTTCAAAGTGCATCCTTTTTTTATTGATTTCATTTGTTGTATACGCTTATTTCTTTTCTATTTTTTGATTAAATTGTATGATAATAAGAGTTTGTTTTTTACGTTGAAAGGGGATTTTATGAAAGAAACTACTTCATTCTCACAAAAGTTAAAGCAATTTTTATTACTCTTTTTCCCGATTTTTGTAACGCAAATGTCATTATTTGCGATGAGCTTTTTTGATACGACAATGTCAGGACATGCAAGTCCTATTGATTTAGCGGGTGTTGCTATCGGGACAAGTATATGGCTTCCCGTTAGTACCGGCTTAACAGGAATTTTAATGGCTACTACTCCTATTGTTGCACAGCTCGTTGGATCAAAGAAAAAGGAGGACGTTCCCCACATTGTCATACAAGCAGTATATTTAGCAATTTGTGCTAGTTTCGTTGTTATCCTTATCGGATTCTTCGCTGTTTCACCTATTTTAAATGGCATGCAATTAGAAGAACCTGTGGAACGTATTGCAGCACAATTTTTAAGTATTATCGCGATTGGAATTATCCCTTTATTTACTTACACCGTCTTACGTGGATTTATTGATGCATTAGGAAAAACTCGAACAACGATGATTATTACATTACTATCATTACCAATTAACGTAGTATTAAATTACTTATTAATTTTTGGTCACTTTGGCTTTCCAAAACTCGGTGGTGTTGGTGCGGCAATCGCTTCTGCAGCAACATATTGGTGTATTTTAATTATTACCGTCATTATTATTCGTACGAAAGAGCCTTTCGCTTCTTTCAATATCTTTAAACAGTTATACCGCCCTTCCTTTACGAGCTGGAAGGAATTCCTGAAACTTGGTGTCCCTATCGGATTTGCTATCTTTTTTGAGACGAGTATTTTCGCTGCGGTAACACTTATGATGAGCAATTTTAGTACGACAACAATAGCAGCACATCAAGCAGCTATGAACTTTGCTTCCTTGTTATATATGACTCCTTTAAGTTTAGCAATGGCAATGACGATAGCAGTTGGATTTGAAGTTGGAGCAAAACGATACAATAATGCGAAACAATATGGATTTATCGGAATTGGATTAGCCCTTGCTTTCGCTCTTTTATATTCAATCCTTCTTTATTTCTTTGATGATGAAATTGCTTCTATTTATACGACAAATGCAAATGTCCATCATTTAGCTAAAGAATTTCTTATATTCGCGATTTTATTTCAAATTTCAGATGCGATTGCAACTCCAGTACAAGGAGCACTTCGTGGTTATAAAGACGTAAATGTTGCCTTAATTATGACATTAATAGCTTATTGGGTAATAGGTCTACCTCTTGGCTATATGTTAGCAACTTATACTGACTGGGCAGCAAAAGGGTATTGGATCGGTCTTATTATCGGTCTAGCATTTGGAGCAATTTTCCTGCTTATCCGTCTCTTCCAAGTACAAAGAAAATATACAACGCAAAGCAGCCGCTAATGATATAGCGGCTGTTTTCTTCATGCATATTTTTTCTTGTAACGTGTAACATAATGAAAAAGAAAGGTGGATACATATGGACGAAAAACAAAAGAAACAATCATTCGATGAAGAATTCGCCCCTGAAATTTCACCTGGATATCGGCAAGATGTACATAAGCCACCTAAATATAAAAATACTTCTTTTTTAATGGGCATTACCATTTTCGCAGCTGTATTACTCGTGCTCATCATTTTCGTCTATTTTTAAGGAAGGGTGGTCTATTATATGAAGAAACAAGATTCAAATCGTTCAAAAAGAACTGTTAAAACAGAAAAAGGGTATGCAGGAGATTCTGTTCATACACTGAAACAAGTTGAGCAAGGAAATTTATACATTGCTCAAAAAGAACTTGGGCAATAAAATGAAAATCTTTAAAATCCCTCTTCTCCTTGAGGGATTTTTCATTGTACGTACTGCTTTTGATCTAACACCCTAAATATATTATTAACCTTTACAATTTTCATGTCATAATTTAATTTCATTTCACTTCTCTTACCATTTTCAGTACCAGCAACGTACGCTACAGCATGATAGTAAAAACTCTCATCTGTCACTTCACGTATCTCCTCGTTTGTAAATTTATACTCTAAATTCCGAAAACGATTTGGATAATAATTTTTCATTAATTGTTCATACCCTTTATTTACAAATAGCTCTTCGCTTTTTATCTTCACATCTTCTTTATTATCAAACTCAAACACTGATAGTTGCGCTGTCACAAAGTGTTCTCCTATCATTTTCATTTCTTTATGAGTTAAAATTTCTATATTCTTGTTCTTTAATTCCTTATTTAACTCGTAGCGATCTATCGGTTTAAAGGTAGCAAAAACAGTCTCTTTATATGACCAAAACAAACCAAAAGCGATACATATAGAAATGATTACTATTCTTTTCTTCGTAATACACCCCACCCTCCTTCATAATGATAGTTACATTTTAACATATAGAAAGAAAATTCTGATATCATGTAGTAGAATAACCTACCTTTAACTTAGAAACGAGGAACGATTATGGACTCTTACAAACAATATATAAAAGAAGCTCTACCCGGTCTTTCTATACATTCATATTCGCAAAATGAAGAGGGCTGGGATAATATAGCGGTTATTATAAATGACGAGCTACTGTTTCGTTTTCCAAGAAAACTTGAATATGCAAAGCGAATTCCGTTAGAAAAGGAGCTGTGTACCATTCTTTCTCATTCATTACAAAGAATCGAAGTCCCTAAGTATCGCGTATTGTATAAGAATAATTGTGATACTGTTCCATTTTGTAGCTATTATCCTCTCATTCATGGTAAACCGTTAAAAACTGAAATAGTTGCCCAGTTAGAGAAAAAAGAACTTGAAGTAATTATTACACAATTAGCCACTTTCCTTGCGGCTTTACATAGTATTCCTTTAAAACGTGTTGAAACGTTAGGATTCCCTATCGAAAAAACACTTACCTACTGGAAAGAACTACAAACAAAATTAAATCAATATCTTACTAACAGCCTTACTTCATTACAGAAATCAGCCTTAAATCGTTTATTCGAAAATTTCTTTACCTGTATAGCTAAATCTACCTTTCAAAATACAATTATTCATGCTGACTTTATACATCATCACATTTTATTTAACAACCAAAACAAAACCATTTCAGGTGTTATCGATTTTGGAGATGCTCAAATTGGCGATCCCGCTTTTGATTTTGCTGGGCTATATTATGATTTCGGTCATGAGTTTACTACATCTGTATATAAACACTACAGTGCACTTGTTTCTCACCGCGATCCATTACTCATTCACCGCATCACTACCTTTTATCAATACAGCCCTTTACTACATAACCTCATTTATAACATTGAAACAAATAACGAAATAGAATTAAACAAGAGTAAAGAACAATTGAAGGCAATATTACAGGGACGAGATTAAATTCTCTCCCTATACTCTCTCTCTTCATACATCATTAATTTTTTATCCATTTCAACAATCACTTTATACAATTGAAACGCCTGTAAAATTTGCAGTTGAATTCCAAAAGGAGCATTCTGTTCTTTTAACCATTGAAATACTTTTGTTTCATCTTTCATTGATTATTCCTCCCCTTATTAAAATCTGCTACTCATATACCGTAAATGATGAAAAGCTTTTCATGTCAATAATAAAAAGGATGCAAAATTGCATCCTTTAATGTACGATATTTTTCTTCTGCAACGTTTCCTCTTTTTCCTCTTCCACTTGGCACTCACCACGAAAAGCACAACTCATGCACTCAGAACGAAAATGACGCTCTGTGTAGTGCTCAGGTTGCTGTAACATTTCTTTCATTCTAAATAAATCATCCATTCCAGTTATAATATCTTCCTGTTTCGGAATGTACTCATACTTAGTTCCTTCTATTAAATTAATAACTTCAATTTTCCCTGGAAGAATACCGAAAGCTTTATAACTAAACACAGTCATTAACTTCTGACAAAGAGCTAGCATTTCTTCATTTGCATCAACAACATACTTTTTAATTGTAAATGATTCTGTACTCCACTCACCAACTTCAAATGTCAATGAAATATGAACGCCTAACTCTTCCAAATATGTTTGAAACTTCTCATATAAAAATAACGGCGGCGCCTGACTCTCATCTCTTTCAACAAACTGTAATAAGTGATCTGTTAGCTTCGCTAAAACAATATAGTATTCCGTCTTCGAAGCAAACATATTAACCCTTACTTTTTTCCAATACTTTTCTATTAATATTAAAAGTACAATTTTCGTTTGTTGGCCCGCAGGTAGCGTGTAATATTCATTAATAATTTGATTCACAATCATTTGTGCTATTTGTTGCCATTCAAATGAAGATGGTTCTCTTCTTTTTATATGACGGAAATAAAATTTGTGTGGACAACGCATAAAATCATACAAATGGTAATCTGTCATCGTTTTGATTGCGATTTTTTCATGCAATTGCTCTTCATCTCCCTTCTGCCATTAAGAAAGGTGTTTTACAAATTCAGCTCCAAACTGTAAACATTTTTCTACATCTTCATCTTCTGGCGTTAATTCTACTTTCAATCCGTCTAACACAACTGCTGCCCCGCGCTCCTGCAGCTTTTCTATTAAAATATCAACCGCTACCCCGTATTTTGGATAACCTGAATCACATGACCCGAATACTGCTGCTTTTTTCCCAGTTAAATCAATAGAATCCATTGCGTCATAAAAATCTAAAAAATCATCCGGAAGATCACCATCTCCCCAAGTATAAGCACCTAAAATAATACCGTCATATTGCTCTAATATAGAAGCTTCTGGTGAATCCATAATATCAATGACTTCAATTTCATTTTCTGTTTCACGAATTGCACCCGCAATATGATCAGCCATTTCCTCCGTATTTCCACTCATACTTGCAAAAATCATTACTAACTTACTCAACTGAACCTCTCCTTTTACCTTGTATCTCTTTTTCTGTTGGAAGTGTACTCTTCTCATCTACATATTCAGAACGAATTATATTTCGTTGCCATTCAATATGCTTATCAACATCTTTATTTTTTAATCCCCTTCGTAAAAGGTGAAATGTTTTTCTCATTAAGGTTCCTCATCTACTTCGTTGATAATAATTATCAATTTCAATTATATCATTAGATTAATTGAAATTGATTATCAAAGTCAATAACTATTTTTTAAAAAATAGTTAAAATGTACAAGCTTGTCCGTTAGCTATTCATATACTATAAATGAGCATAGTTCTTTCTCAGCCCTCTCTGACGGAAGAAATAAAAGCAACTGCAATAGAGTGCAGTTGCCTTTTTTTATGCTTTATCAGTTTCTAGTAGTCTTATAGTTGTCTCTAAAAATAGTTCCACTCCATTAATTAAAGCCGATTCATCCACATCAAATTTCGGATGATGATGTGGATAACAAGTATCAATATTTTTATTCCCTGTTCCTAATTTAATGAAACAACCAGGTGCTTTTCTTAAATACGCTGAAAAATCTTCTCCTCCCATAGAAGGTTCAAGATGCACAATACGCTGATTTCCGAACAATTTTATCGCACTTTTTTCTACTATTTTCGTAATGTACTCATTATTAACAACTGGATCATATCCGTAACGATACGTATATGTATAATCTCCCCCATGTGCTTCTGTAATTCCTTTTACAATTTGCTCAATTTTCTCTTTTGCTTCCTCTCTTAATGTTTGATTAAAAGATCGAACAGTTCCCATTAAAGCTGCTGTGTTTGGAATGATATTATCGGCCATCCCCCCATGAAATTGTGTAACTGACACTACTCTATGCATAAAAGCACTTGTATTTCTTGATACGATATGTTGTAAATTTGTAATAATTTGTGCTCCGATAGCAATAGGATCTATCGTTTCTTCTGGTCGTGCCGCATGACCACCCTTTCCTAAAATTTCAATTGTAAATACGTCTGGTGCTGCCATCATAGGGCCATATACAATTCCTACCTTCCCACTTTCTAATCCAGACATAACATGCAAACCTATTACATAATCGACGCCGTCCATAACACCGGCCTCCACCATTTCTTGTCCGCCACCGGGATACACTTCCTCTGCGTGTTGAAAGAACAAACGGATTTCGCCTGCAAAATCTTCCTTCATATTTGATAGCGCTTCTGCTGTACTTAACAAAATAGCTGCATGAGCATCATGCCCACATGCGTGCATCATCCCTTTATTCACAGACGAATAAGATTTCCTTGTCTCCTCTTGAATTGGTAAAGCATCTATATCCGCTCGAATCGCAACTACTTTCCCTTGTTCCGTTCCTCTTTTAATTGCTAGTACACTGTACTTCGTTGGTCTCGTTACTTCAAAAGAAGAAAATGAGCATAATGTATCATATATAAATTGCGAAGTTTCTTTTTCATGAAACGATAATTCCGGATACTTATGGAAATGCCGTCTCCATTTCATAATATTTTCTTCTGAAATAAGACTCTTCCACACCCTATTCATGATAATTTCCTCCTTTTAAAAAGATCTAGTAATTTAAAGTTTGCTCAGTCTCTACCGATTAATAAAAAACAAATATTATATTTTCACGTATTCTTATAGTCCACTTTCTATTTACATGTCAAACCCATTACAAATTCATGCTGAATGTAATATAATTGCTAAGTTAGGGATTTTCTTTTTTAGTATTTAGTGCTAATATCAGAAAAGAGCCTTTTGACTTATTTTTACCTAAAATGTGGGATTTTGTTTTTTTCACAATAATGTAGGACATGATACCTACAAAGAGCTATTATTTCATTAAGCGAGGGAAAGACATGGAAAGATTAAAAGAGATATGGTCTCAACCACTCACACAATGGGTTGCAAAGACGGTTTATTACCTTGCAATTTTATTTGCATTACTTTGGTTGTATGGATTCCATGATACAAACACAAGTACATTTATTTACAATGAATTCTAGGGTGGGAACGTTATGAAGTTATTAGAACAAATTGAAAAGTGGGCTGTAGAAACGCCTGATCAAACCGCTTTTGTTTGGCGAGATGCGAAAATTACGTACAAGCAATTAAAGGAAGATTCTGATGCGTTAGCACATTGGATTTCTTCTGAGTATCCAGATGATCGTTCACCAATTATGGTTTATGGCCATATGCAACCTGAAATGATTATTAACTTTTTAGGTTGTGTAAAAGCTGGACATGCTTACATTCCTGTAGATTTATCTATCCCAGCTGATCGCGTACAACGTATCGCTGAAAATTCTGGTGCGAAATTACTTTTATCAGGAACAGAAGTAACTGTAACTGATTTACCAGTTCGCATTGTAAGTGAAGACAACTTAAAAGATATTTTCTTTACTCATAAAGGGAACATTCCAAATCCTGAACATGCGGTAAAAGGTGATGAGAACTTCTACATTATTTACACATCAGGAAGTACAGGTAATCCGAAAGGGGTTCAGATTACTTATAACTGTCTTGTTAGCTTTACAAAATGGGCTGTAGAAGATTTCAACTTACAAACAGGGCAAGTATTCTTAAACCAAGCACCTTTCTCATTCGATTTATCTGTAATGGATATTTACCCATCATTAGTAACAGGTGGTACGCTTTGGGCAATCGATAAAGACATGATTGCACGTCCAAAAGACTTGTTTGCTTCTTTAGAGCAATCGGATATACAAGTATGGACTTCGACACCATCTTTCGCAGAAATGTGTTTAATGGAAGCCTCTTTCTCTGAAAGTATGCTACCAAACATGAAAACATTCTTATTCTGCGGTGAAGTGTTACCAAATGAAGTAGCTAGAAAATTAATTGAGCGGTTCCCGAAAGCAACAATTATGAATACGTACGGTCCTACAGAAGCTACTGTTGCTGTAACAGGTATTCACGTTACAGAAGAAGTGCTTGATCAATACAAATCACTTCCAGTTGGCTACTGTAAATCAGACTGTCGCCTTCTTATTATGAAAGAAGATGGTACAATTGCACCTGACGGTGAAAAAGGTGAAATCGTAATTGTCGGTCCAAGCGTAAGCGTTGGATATTTAGGAAGTCCTGAATTAACAGAAAAAGCATTTACTATGATTGACGGTGAGCGCGCCTATAAAACAGGCGATGCTGGCTATGTAGAAAATGGTCTTCTATTCTATAATGGTCGTCTTGATTTCCAAATTAAGCTTCATGGTTATCGAATGGAATTAGAAGAAATTGAGCATCATCTTCGTGCGTGTTCTTACGTAGAAGGAGCAGTTATTGTTCCAATTAAAAAAGGTGAGAAATACGATTATTTATTAGCGGTTGTTGTTCCTGGAGAACATTCATTTGAAAAAGAATTCAAATTAACATCTGCAATTAAAAAAGAACTCAATGAGCGATTACCAAACTACATGATTCCACGTAAATTCATGTATCAATCTTCTATTCCGATGACACCAAATGGAAAGGTAGATCGCAAAAAATTATTGAGTGAGGTTACAGCATGACCGCATATGGATCATTTTATTTTTTCGCTATAGTAGGCATTTTATTAATACCTACTATCATAGCTGGATTAAAAGGTAAAATGTTGCGTAAATATAATGCCGTTTTAACATTAGTAATGCTCGTTATTATCTTCTCTGATAAACCGAAGCAAGCAATGATGTTAGCAGCATTTATTATTTGGCAATACGCCCTTATTAAAGGCTATTTATTATTAAGAAAACAAAATAATAGTACATTCACATTTTGTATGGCTGTTATTTTATCAATTTTACCTCTTATTTTGGCAAAAATCGCACCATTTGTACCTGAATTGCATTTTATTGTTTTCGCAGGTATGTCTTACGTAACATTTAGAGCTGTACAAATGGTATTTGAAGTTCGCGATAACTTAATTAAAGAACTTTCCTTCTTTAATTTCTGGGAATTCGTTTTATTCTTCCCTGCGATTTCAAGTGGACCTATCGATCGTTACCGAAGATTCCAAAAAGATATCCAAAAGCCACCTAGTGCTGAGGAGTATCAAAAATTATTATATACAGGGCTTAACCGTATTTTCCAAGGTTTTCTGTATAAATTTATAATCGCGCATTTGATAACAACATATCTTGTAAAAGCAGTATTCGCCAATCAAGATACACTTTTATCTAATGTGATTTTTATGTACGCTACTAGCATGCAATTATTCTTTGACTTTGCAGGTTATAGTGCGTTCGTAATTGGTATCAGTTACATGATGGGAATTAAAACTCCAGAAAACTTTAATAAGCCATTCCTTAGTCGTAATATTAAAGACTTCTGGAACCGCTGGCACATGAGTTTATCATTCTGGTTCCGTGATTTCATCTACATGCGTTTCGTCTTTTTTGCAACGAAGAAAAAGTTAATTAAGAACCGTTACACAATTTCGTATATCGGTGCATTTTTAAACTTCTTCATTATGGGAATTTGGCACATCCAAGGAAGTGCTGTTGCGCAGTATGTTATTTATGGTCTATATCATGCCGCCTTGTTTATTTTATTCGATATTTTCGAACGAAAAAACAAGAAGCATAAGTTTTGGCCAAACAATAAATTTACACACGTCCTTGCGATTGTAATTACGTTCCACGTTGTATGTTTCGGTTTCCTAATTTTCTCTGGACACCTTAACAGATACTTTTAATGCACCCTTCTTATACTATTAAGAAGTTGCACATATAATATATTTCGGATATAAAGGAGATTTTAAAAATGGCAGAATTCAAAGAGCAAGTATTAGATATTTTAGAAGAAGTATGTGAAAACGATATTGTGAAAGAAAACTTAGATGTTCAATTATTTGAAGAAGGTATTCTTGATTCTTTCGCTGTAGTGTCTTTATTAGTAGAATTCCAAGAGCGTTTAGAGATTGAAGTTTCTATTTCTGATTTTGACCGCGATGAGTGGGCTACACCAAATATGGTTATTAAAAAGTTGGAAGAAATCCGATGAACAAAGTAAAATTTGGTCCGATGCTTTTAGCATTGGCCCTTTTTGCTGTATTCTTACTTATTCCTACGCGCTTCCTACTCCCACTTTTAAGTGATGAGAAAGTAGAACAAGCTGCGACTTCTTTAAAAGAAGAAAAGATTCAAAGTATGATTTTACAGCAAAAGATGTTAGCAGACCCGAAATACCTTCCGATGTACGGTTCATCGGAATTCGCACGTATGGATGCTTTTCATCCATCGAATTATTTCAAAGTAAAGCCTGAAGGATTCACACCATTCCTACTTGGACGCGGCGGAACACAAGACCTTGTACATGTATTAAACTTCGCATCTACAATGGATCAATTGAAAGATAAGAAAATGATATTCGTTCTTTCTCCGCAATGGTTTGTACCACAAGGTATTGATGAGACACACTTTGCACCTAACTTTTCAAAACAACAAGGTTACCACTTCATTTTCAACGATGATTTAAAACCTGAAATGAAAAAACAAATTGCAAAACGCTTATTAAACTTTGAGATTGTTAAAAAAGAAACTTTATTAAAAATTTCGCTTGAAGGTATCGCCTACGATGATACAAAGTATAAAGTAAAAGCACTTGCTGCTAAACCTTTCGCTTATATTTATCGTAACATTCTAGATCGTAAAGATTTATTTACAGTTATGTTTAATATTAAGCCGCATAAAGAAAAGCTTGATCCATCATTGAAACAAATGAACTGGGAAGAAGCTCGTAAGCATGCTGATCAAACAGGTGCAGTAGAATCAAGCTCTAACGAATATGGTATCGAAGATGATTACTTCAATAGCAAAATTAAGAAGAAATTAAAGCAACGTGAAGGTTACTTAAAAAATGATGCTTATGACCAATCACCAGAATATGAAGATTTACAAATTGTACTTGATTTATTAAAACAATCTGGCGCAAAACCGCTCTTCATTTCTGTTCCTGTAAAAGGTCCTTGGTATGATTACGCTGGCTTCCCGAAAGAAAAACGCGAATTATACTACAATAAAGTTCATGAGCAAATTAAGCAAGCTGGCTATCCAATTGCTGATTTCTCAAATCATGAATATGATAAGTACTTCTTAAAAGATCATATGCACTTAGGTTGGAAAGGCTGGGTTTACATCGACGAAGCTATCCAACAATTTTATAAAGCAAACTAACGAAAAGACCACTTGAATTATTCAAGTGGTCTTTTTCTATATACATCTTGTAATTGTTCAATTACGTTCTCTGCTTCTTTCACGACACGTTTCACTACATGCTGAGCTGATTCCGTTCGTGCTAATGATGATGCTTGTCCCGCCCAAAGCGACATATACTCTTCCTTATTTTGCTTCGCTGCTTCTTGACGTATTTTTGAAGTTAATACGTTTTGCACTGGATACATCGGTAAATTCTCTTCTCTTCCTTCATGTTTCTCTATAAATTCATTACGAATACCCCGTGCATATTTCCCGGAAAACGCACGGGTTACCGTTGTACTCGTATCTGTACTATGTAAAATCGCCTCTTTATACACGTCATGCGTAATACTTTCTTCACTCGTTAAAAAGGCTGATCCCATTTGAACGGCTTCTGCCCCTAACGCAAATGCCGCAACAAGCCCTTGCCCATTCATTACACCACCTGCTGCAACAATCGGGATATGAGGTACTTCCGCTACTAATTGCGGGATTAATGCAAATGTACCAATCATCGCATCTTGTTCTTTCCCAATAAACGTTCCTCTATGCCCTCCTGCCTCACTACCTTGCCCGACGATAATATCTACCCCTAACTTAGCAAGTGCTTTCGCTTCCACTACATGGGTAGCTGTTCCGATAACTTTTATCCCTTCCTTTTTCAAATCATCTATTTCTTCTTTTTCTAACGTTTGAAATGCAAAACTAACGACTGGTACCTTTTCCTCTAATAATACTTGTAATTGTTCTTTATAGCTTTTTGGAAGTTTTAAAGTCTTTTCTTCCTCTATATCTAATTCTCTATTCACTCCACTAAGTAATACTTTCGCCTCGTTTACCTTCTCTTCTTCTATCTGTATCTCTTTCGTTAAAAGTAAATTAACACCGAAAGGCTTATTTGTTAGTTCCCTTATTTTATAAATCGCTTCACGGATTTGTTCTGGGCTCATATACCCTGCTCCAAGCGTACCTAATCCTCCGCTATTACTCACAGCTGCAACAAGTTCTGGCGTTGTAATAGCTCCTGCCATACCTGCTTGAATGATCGGATACTTAATTTGTAATATATCTATTACTCGACTTGTAAACATCATTTTCCCTCCTACTTTCCCTATACCTTCTTTATATGACATGCTTTCCCCTTCTTTTACAAGGATTGAACTTTCGCTCAAGCGAATATATTGAAAGAGAAGGAGGCTGAGAACAATGATTCATCCAAATGCGTTACAAAAAGGTGATACAGTAATGATTATTGCACCGTCTGGCCCACCAACACTTGAGAATGTATTAAAAGGTGTGAACGTATTACAAGAGATGGGTTTATTTGTAATAATCGGAAAGAGCGTTTATGAAAAATATGGATATTTAGCTGGAAGTGATCAAGTTCGTCTTGATGATATACATGAAGCATTTACAAATACTGAGGTCAAAGCAGTCTTTTGTGCACGAGGTGGTTACGGCAGCGCTCGTCTCCTCCCTTACATTCAATATGAAATCATTCAACGGAATCCAAAGATTTTTTGGGGATATAGCGATATTACGGCTTTACATACTGCCTTTTCACGTTATGCAGAGCTTGTAACTTTTCATGGTCCAATGATTGAAGAATTAGGAAAAGGTATAGATTCTCTCTCTTTATCTTCTTTCAATCAACTATTCCATCCGTATTCATCTATCTTATATGCATCAGAATGTATCGTGCCCACCTCTCCATGTACAGTTACAGGCACATTAGTTGGAGGGAATTTAACTGTGTTAACAAGTATAATTGGCTCGCCCTATGAGATAAATACGTCAAATAGACTTTTATTGCTTGAAGATATTGGTGAAGAACCGTACCGCATTGACCGGATGTTAAATCAACTACTTTTATCTGGACAGTTTAATGAATGCAGTGGCGTTATTTTTACAAGTTGTCACGACTGCAACCCTTCTAAGCCATCTCAATCATTGCAAACAATATTATATGAATATTTCATGCCATATAATATACCTGTGTTATTCGGTTTACCGATTGGACATATAAGTCCAAATATCGGTATTCCCCTCGGAGCTACAGCAACAATAAATACAACTAACAAAACTGTTTCTATTTCTTCTGGTATAGCCACTCCATGTTCAAATTAAAAAGGAAAAGCTGCTAAGCTTTTCCTTTTACTTATAATAATTAAAGATTCGTCCTGATGCTATCTCTGCAATTTCTTCTGGAATAAATGTTTTACTCATATCTGTTCCAACATTTAATACAGCTGTAGCATCTTTCTCGATGCTACCCAATAATTCTTTTCCACGTATCGTAATAAGGGGTGTCCCTTCTGGCAACACAGCTTTTACAAATTCCAATTGTGTAAAGAATGGAACAATCCATCTACCCTCTCCTTGGAAATGACGTAAACGAAGTGTGCCTTCTGTTGCCCCGTCCTCTGCTTCTAATGAACCAGCAACATAAAACTCCGTTGTTAAGAGCAATTCATAAAATTCCTTTTGCTTTTGTTTATCATCTCCTGCTAAAACGAGTACTTCTTCTATTTTCTTTACTGGAATTTGCTTCATATGATGACACCCCTATTTTCAAAATGATTATACTTAGATTATACGAAATATTCTTATTTTTTTCTACATAATTCTGCAATTATTTTATCGAAATAGTTTTTAATATTTCTTTCGCCGTCACAATAGCAGCAAATTCATCATGCAAGTTTACAAGCGTCATATTGTGAATATCCTCTGCGCTATACTCTGTGCCATCTGGACCGATGCGGTTAAAAGTAGCCGTCGCGTCACTCACTACATACGTTGTAAATCCTAAATTACCTGACATCCGTGTTGTCGTCTCTACACAATGATTTGTCGTTAATCCTACAACTACTAAAGAAGTATAATCTTTTACTCGTAATATCTCTTCTAAATTTGTCCCAATGAACGCACTGTTAACAACCTTTTGAATAATAATCTCACCTGGTAATGGCCTCACTTCTTTTTTAAAACGTACTGTTTCTGCATCTAGATGAAACATTGACTCCACATTTTCTTTATTCACATGCTGAATATGAATAACTAGTAATTCTCTTTTTCTCCATTCTTCTAACAAAATTTTCATATTTTCTTCCGCAAAAAGGTTATTCCTTGTGCCCCAGTACGGTAAGTTAAATGCTTCCTGTACATCAATGATTATAAGTGCTGCGTGATTAAGCATATTATCCTCCTAGTTAATTGGGCTGTAATTGAAACAGAAAACCAAGTTGCTGTGACGCAGTAATAAAACAAATATAGGCACAAAGCTCTACAATTTCTTTTTCAGTCCAATATTGTTTTAATACATGAAACATATTATCATCTATCGCCTTTTGGTTATGAACAAATGCATGTGCAAAAGTAACGGCTACGCTAATTTCTTCTATCTTTTGTATATCATCCGGCTTTCCCTTTGCCATACAGTACGGACATTCATTCCCAAACGCTAATGTTCTTCTTACTTGCTCCTTTAACTCTGCGGAAAGGGTCCCTGTACTATACAGTGTATTCTCTAACGTACTCCACGAATTTAATATATCCGGATTATGCCCTAATAATTTTTGAAACTTTGTATCTCCTATATTTGATAATATAATTCTCTCCATCATTTCCCCTCCTATTTCCCTCTTTTTTATTGTAAAATAAATAAAGCTCACTTTACATTTCATATGAATCTTAATTTATAATTTTCCTTTACAAAAATTATCATTTTACTGGAGGTATATTTACAAATGCAATTAGACCGTGTTGATCGAAAAATTTTAAATGAATTATATAATGATAGTCGCCTTTCAATGCGCGAATTGGCAAAACGAGTAAACTTATCCGCTCCGTCTACTACAGAGCGTGTTCGTAAACTTGAAAGTGAAGGAATTATTCAAAAATACACAATCGATATCAATTATAAAAAAGCAGGACTTGTTTTAGATTGTATTTTAGAAATCACTTTAAAAAATGGTGATACAACACGTATGCAACAGTTTATTCAGTCTTATCCATCTGCAAGTTTTTGTTACCGAGTAACAGGAAGCTTATGCTACATTGTAAAAATCTCTGTTCCTTCACTGGTTGAACTAGAAGAATTTATCAATGATGTTTCTTCATATGCAACGACAGTTTCTCATATCGTATTATCAGAAGTAGCTCTCACTCCGGATATTGAACATATCTTCCCAGAAGATTAATTCATTTTTATTCATAAAAAAGAGTAAAAACCTCTTACATTGAGAATAAAAATGATATATCATGTATTAAAATACACAAAGTTCGAGAAAGGGGCTTTACATTGAAAATCTGGTTTTATGAAAAAACGGCACAATTAGATGACTTGCTTGGTATTTGGGACAATGTTCCGACCATCCCTCGAATTGGTGAAAAAGTTGAACTTCTAAAAACCGTTCGGATCGTTACAGATATTAAATACGTGAAAAACGGAAATAACTTCCGTGTAGAGATTATTACAAATTAAAAAGTAGCTCTCCTTTTCATACTGGAGAGCTACTTTTTAATGGCCTATAATCCGCCTTTTTTATAATAATCTTATCTTCTTCTACAGCTATTGTTACATACTCATTTTCTTCTAACTTGAGCTGGTTGACAGCCTCATCTGGCAGTTCCACCGCCATCAATCTATTCGTTAGTATAACTTGGCTATACATTTCATTTTCACGTGATGAATTCATCACTTTTTCTTCATTTATTAAGCGAAGCGGTGGCACACCTACTTCTTTTACAGTACGCCATTGTTTCCAAGTAAAAGGAATTAACCATAATAAACCGATAATCGCAAGACCAATGCCGATCCATAAATTACTTTGTGCTTGTAATTCAGTAATCGAGATTGCGTCACTTCCATCTCCACCTACAAATTGCATACTCGTTGCAATCAAATTATTTAGAGCATGCACAGCAATATTCGTCCATATATTTTTTGTCTTTATGTATAGAAGGCACATAATAACACCGAACATGAAAGCACCGATAACATCAAAATGGCCTAGTCCAAAAATAAGAGAGGATATAATAACTGCACGTTTAATCCCCCATTTGTAAGCCATTCGTTGTAAGAAAAAACCTCTAAAAATAACCTCTTCCATTATTGGGGCTAATACACATGCTGAAATGAAAGTAAATATCGTCATGTATATGTTACTCGTATTAATTACATTTCCATCTTCTAACATAGTAACTAAGAAATTTGGTACAGTATGTGCTAAAATATAAAATTGAATTTGAGATATACCGACTGAAAAAATTATTCCCATTATCGTTGCTAATACAATTAACCCCCAATGTAAACGTCCGGGTTTATCAAAAAAACTTTTAAAAACAACATTATTTTTACTTGTTTTTAAATATAGCCACAATAGTGGAAATACGAAAAAGATTGATATTTGTGACAGGAACTCTATCGTATTGTCAGAAGCACCTGATAAACTTAATGGAATCATCGTCAGGAACATCCCTATAATCATCCATCCAAAAAAACTACGTAGCCTTATACGCGAAAATGCATATTGCAATATTGAACACCTCCAAAGATAGTTAAAGTAAAGCTTTAGTCAATGTTTTATAGGCAACCCATCTCCTAAAAATGGCGGGATAACTAAATTATAATATGAATATAGTTGAAAAACTTCCTATTTTTCTCATATGATTTCAAACAATATATCTATGAAAATGATTTCGATGATATACCATATCGCTATAATTGACATGGTATTTTTAAGTTCAGTCACTACAATTCAAGTAGTATAGGATTTAGCTGATTTATTTATGGTTTTTATAGCAGTCTTCAACTTAGTGACAGTATATCCTTAAATAAATATGTGTTCGCTGCATTTTATAAACCAATAAGAAGCTGAAAAAGACCCGATATTTTACGCTGGCAGCATGCTAGCTTACAAATATAAAATGCTGGGAACTTGAAACGATTGAAGAAAGAACTGGTTAATAAAAATCCCCGTTAACACGGGGATTTTTTCTATTATAATACGTCACGTTTTTGGAATAATACACTTGATGCTACAAGTAATACAGCAAAGTATGCAACTACAAGTAATAATGAAGTTGTAAACGTAAATTCTGTAAATGGTGGTTCTACTCCGCCACTTACTAATTTATTGCTGTCGTAAACACTTAAATTCAAGTGGAAAAATACCACAAATTTCGCTACACCTTTTGCAAACATTATTAGCACCATATTAATTGCTCCTTGCAAGAAAAATAGGAACAACGTAATAATTAATGGTAATACAGACTTTCTAAATACGTTTGCCAAGAAAAAGGCAAGAGTTGCAAAGAAGAACGGTGAAAGTACTTGATATAAAATGGACTTCATTATGATTCCTAACGTTAATTCTGTTTTACTACCATCCATTACAATCCCGCCAATAATCATTGCGATTAACGTGCTAGCAAATATGATAAATAATATAGTAAGTAACACTGTAATATATTTAGAGAACAAAACTGTAATTCGTTTTCTAGGACGGATTAATAACTGCTTAATTGTACCTTTTTGAAACTCATCAGTAATTGTACGAGAAGCAATCGTAATTCCAAAAATTGTTGCAAACAAGGTAATTAAACCAATCTCTGAACTTACAAAGTCTAAATATGATCCTTTAAACTCATGTCCTCCTCCCCATTTCAGCATCGCTAAAACTCCCAAAATCTCCAATGCTGCAATTACACCTATTAAAATGTACATACCTTTTTTCGCATGTAACTTCAAAAATTCATTTTGAATTAATTTAAACATTACGCTTTCACTCCCCCTGTAATCGCTAAGAATTCATCCTCTAACGTTTTATTTTGAACAGTAACACCGTATACGAGTACATCAGCATTTACTAGCTCTTTTACAATTTGCGGAATCTCTTCTTTCATTATAGGTGTCACAATTACATTCCCTTGTTCCTTACCTTTAATGATTTCATTTGCTTTCTGAACTTGATCTACTTCAAACGCTACAACTACCGTTTCATCATGCTTCGCTTGTTCATGTAAGTTATACTCTTGCACAAACTCACCCTGCTTTATAATAACGACGCGGTCACACATTAATTCAATTTCACTTAATAAATGACTTGATACAATGACTGCAATATTTTCTTCCTTCGCTAATCGTTGTAAATAGTCACGAATTTGGCGAATACCAGCTGGATCTAATCCATTTGTCGGTTCATCTAAAATTAATATTTTTGGTTGATGAAGTAACGCTTGTGCGATTCCTAGGCGTTGTTTCATTCCAAGTGAATATGTTTTCACCTTTTTATGAATGGCATGCTCTAAATCAACAAGCTTTATAATTTCAGCGATACGCTCTTTACTAATTGGGATAATTGCCATGTTTGCAAACTGCTTTAAGTTTTGCATTCCTGTCATATAATCATATAGCTCGGGATTTTCTACAATCGCTCCAATTTGCTCTAGCGCCTTTTCACGCTCTGTGCGAATACTATGGCCACAAATTGTAATATCACCTTCTGTCATCGAAATAAGACCTGTCATCATACGAATTGTCATCGTCTTACCACTACCGTTCGGTCCAAGGAACCCATATACTTCTCCTTCTTGAACCTCAAATGATAAGCCCCGAATAATTTCTGTCTTACCAATCTTTTTTCGAACATTTTCTAATTTCACTACTACGTTTCCCAATGCTTACTCCTCCTTTAGACTTCTAGTTTTTTGTCGATGATACGACCTGTAACGACTAGTAATATAATTGTTAATAAACAATTAAAACATAGATTTAAAACTGTAATATCTGTGCCAGAATAGAATGATGTATTTAAAAAGCCATTTTGATCTATAAATCCAATATTATTTATGGCAAACATATACTTTTCTATTTGCTGAAAGATATACGTTATTCCCCCATTAAATGCGATAAAAATGACGAATAAGACTACGCAAACAATCTTACTCATCGATGATTTCACATTGAATAGCTTCACAATTACTATAATTAAATAAATTGAAACTAGCATATTAACAAAATCTAGTCCCCATAAGAAAATAGATAACATATGATGGAATATTCCATAATCATATAAACTGTGGATTGCTTGCTGAACACCTAAATTTGTTTTTCCATTGTAAATATTTAAAGAAAAATAGTATAGAAAAATGATTCCTATTCCTAGTAAAATCATAAAGAGTAGTACAGAAAATAAAACATTTGCACATATATACTTTTGTGCTGAAATAGAAGTACAACGTAGCATAGAGTTTTTTAGCATTTTTCGAAAAGACGATATACCTGTTAGAAAAATTGCAAATCCATTTATACCTAGTACGATTAAAAATATAATAATGATTATATCTTGCCTACCTGAAATTCTAGCTCCTGAAACTCCTTTCATATTAAATAAAAGAATTAATGAAACTGTAATAAATCCGAAGTAAATAATGGCTATCTTTCTCTTATTACAATTATACAGATAACGAAAAAGCTGATTCATTTCTCATAGGCCTCCTTAAACAGCTCATGTACTGCTTTCCCTTTTTGAAATCGTAGTTCTTCCACATTTTCATGCAATATTATTTCTCCATCTTTCAAAAAGATTACTTCATCAAATATATTTTCGATTTCTCTTATTAAATGAGTCGATATAAGCAGCGTACAATCTTCACGATAAAATTTAAGGATTAGCTCAAGTACATGTTCCCTAGAAACGAGATCAATCCCGCCAAGTGGTTCATCCAGTATGTATAACTTCGCTTTTCGAGAAAACGTTAAAATAATTTGAAGCTTTTCAACCATACCTTTTGATAATGCTGTAATTTTTTCTTCTAATGGTATTTTAAATTCCGCAATCGTATCTACTGCTTTTTGAATATCAAAGTCTTTATAAAAATCTCTATAAAAGAATAATGCATCTTTTACAGTCATCCAATCATCAAAGACTGGCTTATCAGACATAAATGAAACGATTTCTTTCGTCTCTAACCCTACTTTTTTACCGTTAATTGCTATGCTACCTTCTGAAGGATGTTGCAAGCCTGCAATCATTTTCAATAACGTCGTTTTCCCGCTCCCGTTATCTCCAACAAGCCCAACGATTTTTCCTTCTGTAATCTCTATGTTTAATTCCCGGATCACCGCTTTCAATCCGTATCGCTTCCATAGATTCTCTATTCTTAATAGCTCTGTCATTCTTTCTCCTCCCTTTTCTTATTTAATGAAGAACGAAGAATTGAAAGAATTTCTTCTTCTGAAAAACCTAAATTGTCCATTCCATCTATAAAAGAATAAAGTAATTCTTTCGCCATATCTTTTCGCAGCTCCATAATTTTCTCCCCTTCATTCGTTACATATCGCCCCATTCCTCTACGTGTTACAACAACTTCATCCCGTTCTAGCTCTTGAAATGTACGTTGAATCGTATTTGGATTTACTTGCAATTCACTCGCTAATTCACGTACGGAGGGAATTTTATCACCAGACAATAAATGTCCTGTTACAATTTCCTTTTTTATGCATTCCATTACTTGAATGTAAATTGGTGTGTTTGGAGAAAACTCGATTTTCATTTTCCCCCTCCTGTCTTAGTGTGTTAGTTAAATAGTACACTAAGACAAATTATATGTAAATACTTACAACATAACTTCCTCGTATTCGCCGAATTTCGAGGTGGGAGTCTTACTGCCCGCAAATAGCGGAATAAAATGTAATAAAAAGGCAGTGTAACTTTTTTCGTTACACTGCCTTCCTGTAATAAAATACAGGTAAATCTATTCTAATTATAGTTTCAATCGTTTGAATTCACATATAACCTTTTGCGAAATTTATTTTACTTTTACTTGAGTTAGCACAGATTTAAACGTATTAATAACTGTATCTACTTCTTCATAACTAATTGTAAGGGATGGTTCAATACGAATTGTTTTTGAGTTAATTAATGTTCCCGCAACAAGAATACCTTGATCAAACATCGCCTTTGACACTTCATAACCAATCTCGTCTTTATGGAATTCAATCCCAATCATTAAACCTTGACCACGAATTTCAAAGATTTTATCTTCGTGCCCTGCTGCTGCTTGTTTCAATCCATTTAAGAAATACTCCCCAACTTCCATAGCTCGTTCCGGTAATTTCTCTTCCAATAATACATGGATTGTTGCAATTGCAGCAGCACATGCAAGAGGATTTCCTCCAAATGTTGTTGTATGCATAAATGGATTTTCAAACCAACTTTTGAACACTGTTTCTTTCGCAACAATAGCTCCCGCTGGCATTACACCTCCACCAAACGCCTTCGCAAGACAAATAATATCCGGCACAACATCATATAATTCTGCCGCAAACATTTTGCCTGTACGTCCCATTCCAGTTTGCACTTCATCAAAAATAAGGAGTGATCCAAACTCATCACAAAGCTCTCGTACTTGTTTCAAATAATTCTCTGGAGGTAAAATAATACCGCCCTCTCCTTGAATTGGTTCTAAAATAACTGCTGCAACATCTTCTCCTACTAATGCACATGTCTCAAATGTTTTTCTCATCATTTCAATATCGCCAAATGGAACATGGCGAAAACCCGGAATCAATGGTAAGAATGGCTTACGGAACATTCCTTTTGCCGTTCCAGATAAGGAACCAAGACTCTTACCATGGAAGGCACGAGTTGTAGCAATGAAAGTTGTTCGTTCACTATACATTTTTGCTAGTTTTAATGCTGCCTCCACACTTTCTGTACCACTGTTTGTAAAGAAGGCGTATTTCAAATCACCAGGTGTAATATCCGCTAAAATCTTTGCAAGCATTGCTCGAAGTGGATCCAGTAAATCCTGACTGTGCAATGCTTGACGTTTTAATTGATCTGTCACAGCTTTTACCACTTTCGGATTACGGTGACCAACATTATAAATTCCAAATCCACCTAAACAGTCAATATATCTTTTACCGTTAATATCCATGAAACAAGATCCTTCATCTGACCATTCTACTGCTGCAAATTGTCCATCTTTTGTTACTGTTTTTCTATAAGCAAGAAAACCAGGGTTTACATGCTCTCTAAATCCATCTACTGTTTCTTTTTGAATCCAGTTCGCCTCTTCTTCAGTAACCTTTTCTTTTTCAATTAACTGTAGTACTTTCGTAATATACTCATTTATATTTGAACCTTTTACATCTTTCTCATTCAATTTATTTTCTACGTTCGTTCCCATCTATTTCACTCCTACATTTTTTTTATTTGCAAACCAGCCTATTGGTTCTACTTCTAGATTTATATTAATCTGCTTAATTTCTTGAAATTCTTCTAAACCAAACGTTCCTAGACTACGACCTATACCACTTTGTTTATATCCGCCCCAAGGTGCCTCATTGTATGTTGGATGATAGCTATTAATCCACGTAATTCCTGCGCGAAGTTTGCGAATCACACGCATTGCTTTTGCACCATCAACTGTAAATACCCCTCCAGCCAAACCATAGTCTGTACCGTTTGCCAACTCAATTGCTTCCTGTTCGTCTTTAAATTTTTGAATTACTACAACAGGACCGAAGATTTCTTCCTGGACAATACGCATATCAGGTTTTACATTGACAAAGACTGTTGGTTCAATAAAGAAACCATCACCTTTTCCATCCTCCATTATTCGTCTACCTCCGCAAGCAACGTTTGCACCTTCGTCTTTCCCAATTTCAATATAACGTAATACTTTTTCCATATGTTCTTGACTTACAAGTGGCCCCATTTCTGATTCTGGATTATCACCAGGCCCAACGTTAATTTGCTGTGCTCGCTCTACAAAACTATTAACAAATTTATCATAAATCTTTTCTTCTACAAGGATTCTTGATCCTGCTGAACATACTTGTCCGCTACCTGCATAAATACCGAATAGAGCATAATCAATAGCGGTCTCAAAATCTGCATCTGCAAAAATAATATTTGGAGATTTCCCTCCAAGTTCTAACGAAATCTTTTTCATATTATCTGCCGCTGTTCTCATAATGTGCTTACCTGTTTTTGTTCCACCTGTAAAGGAAATCATGTCCACTTTATTACTCGCTGCAATTTCATTTCCTACTATTGGACCGGCCCCCATTACCATATTGGCAACACCTTTTGGTAGCCCTACTTTTTCAAGGATTTCGAATAGCTTTGTTGCAGTGATTGGTGTCACTTCAGAAGGTTTAAACACAATTGTATTTCCAGCTGCTAAAGCAGGTGCAATTTTCCATACACTCATCAATAGCGGATAATTCCATGGAACAATTAATCCACAAACACCAACTGGCTCTCTTACAACCATCGCTTGCATCGGATCGGCTACATGATATGTTTGACCATCTGGCTTTGTAATCAATCCGGCATAATAGCGAAAACAAGCCGCTGCATCTCCAATATCTCCTTCTGCCTCACGGTACGTTTTTCCATTATCCATTGTTTCAAGGTATACTAATTCTTCCATATTTTTATCAATTTCATCTGCTATTTTAAATAAATATGATGCCCTTTCAGCAGTGGATGTCTCTGACCAAATTCCGCTATCGAAAGCCGCTCTTGCCAATTCTATCGCGTATTTTGCATCCTCAATCGTTCCCTCAGGTGCATATGCTATACCCTTGCCATTCGCAGGGTTAATAATCGTTCGTTTCTCTTGATTACTAGAGTCTCTCCATTCACCGTTTACATACATTTTTAAATCTAGCACTATATTGAATCCTCCTTTATCGATCGTTTATATATTTATAAGCAAATTTCATGCCAATATTTAAAATTCAAAGGAATCATACATAAAGTGAAACTTTAATCAGTGGGGGTTTTGTTCATCCCCCACTGATTATTAGCCCTCACCAATCGGGCGTTTACGGGCAGCAGGGCTCCCACCTAACTTCTTTGCTCCACCTGAATTTTGAGGTGGGAGTTTTCCTGCCCACAAATAGCGGGATAAACTGACTATTTTCTTAAAAACAACAAACAATTTATGCACTCCTGCATACACTATTCTATTTTGCATAAAACAGAACGTTAATCATTACCGCTACCGCCTTCACGACCCCGGACTTGAACTCTAGAGAATATGTACATGCTGGGCGCACACAAAAAGGAGAAGTCTATGTGACCTTCTCCTTTTTACGAATAAGAGATGATATCAGCCGCTATCCCTTTTTCACTAACAATTTTTTGATATTTACGACTCACTGAAGATTGGCTGATTCCAAGAGCTTTTGCAGCCTTAGTCGTTGTTTTATACTGCTTCATTGCAAGTAAAATCAATTGTTCTTCTACAGAATGTAGTGCTTCTTGTAATGGTAATACTCTTGTAATAACTGGTTTTGATTTTTTAAAGTCATAACCAGGTGTTAAAAACTTACTAACAAACTCCGCTTCAATTACTGGATCGTCTGCTGATACTACTAAACGTTCAATCATATTTTGTAATTCACGTACATTTCCTGGCCATGAGTAAAACTCTAGTAAGCTAAACGCATCTGGAGTTAAATGATAATTTTTATTATATTTTTCATTTAACTGTTGCAAGAAATGAAAGGCAAGTACCGGAACATCTTCCATTCGCTCTCGTAGAGGAGGAACTCGCAACGGAATTACATTTAGGCGATAAAACAAATCTTCACGGAATGTTCCAGATTCCACCATCTTTTCAAGACTCTTATTTGTAGCAGCAATAATTTGTACATTTATTTTCGTAGGTATTGTACTTCCAATAGGAATTACTTCTTGTTCTTGCAAGACTCTAAGCAACTTCACTTGCAAATGTAAAGGCATTTCTCCAATTTCATCTAAAAATAAAATACCTTGATCAGCCCGCTTAAAATATCCTTCTTTTCCATTTTTATCGGCTCCTGTAAAAGCACCTTTCGTATAACCAAATAGTTCACTTTCTAACAAAGTTTCTGGAATTGCACCACAATTTAATTTTAAAAATGGCTTTGAAGATCGGTTTCCAAGTTGATGAATTGCCTGAGCAATTACTTCTTTTCCCACGCCAGATTCTCCAGAAATAAGAACATTGGAAGAAAAATCTGCTATTTTTTTAGCTTGGTTAATAATTTGCTCCATTTTCGGACTACAGTAAATAAGCTTCTTAAGAAAACGATCTTTATTTTTAAAGTCATCTAACTCCTTCTTATATTGCTCTGATATCTTCTTTATTTCATGTAATTCCGTCTTCAATCTCGTTGCTTCGGTAATATCCCTTGAGGCAATAATAATACGATGAAGCTCTCCGTTTTCATTAAATACAGGGTTTCCAACTGCTAATATTTTTCTTCCGCTTTTTGTTTCTTGTACAACTGATACCTTTTTTTGTTTTTCCAACACTAATCGCGTAACAGATGGACTAAATAATCCTTTCTTTTCTAAGTCTAAAAGATTTTTTCCTAAAAGGTCTTTCAAATTCCTCCCCCAAAAATCATTGATAACCGTTTCACTATAACGAATTAATTCCCCTTTATGATTAACAACTAATATTTCATCATAAATACTAGACAAGATTGCATGTAAATCTTTATTTAAATCCTTTATATATTCAATTTCCATCGCCATGTCCTCGACCATCGGCAAATCTTGTACAATTATAACCATCCCTTCAATACTTTGATCAAAGTTTGGAATCGGACTATAGTCAACTAATACACCCATCTCATTTGTGATTTGTAATTGATTCAAGATCGTTTTTCCCGTTGTAAATACGTTATTAATGTGCTCTTCATTAAAAATCAGTTCTGCTGGTACATTCATAACTTTTTCAGGAGTCGATTTAATCATCTTCAAACCAGACTCATTACAATTTACAATTTTCTTTTCACGATCTACTACAAAAATCCCCATTGGAATAGATGTTAAAATAATTTTCAATATATCAACACTCTGATTTTCTTGTTTAAATAGTTCTGCAAAAACATCCTCTCTTCTTATATATCCTGTTAGCTCATCCATTTCATTTTTTACTATGGCAATCGGCGCTCCAATAATTTGAAAAAGAGCTGTTAAAGAAATATCTTTACTAAGATGACATATTGTATCTAGTGAAACAGCATTTGAAAGCAATGCCTTAGAAGTTAATCCCTTACTATTTGATAGCAGATCCTTCACATGAACGTATGCAAATAATTTCTCCTCTCTTTTTAAAAATAGAAAAGATTCTTTTATATTTTTAACATCTATATTCCATTCCTTTTCAGATTGATCGATAGATAGAGAAACAATAGGTCTAATTTTTTTATGAGCAATGGAAAACATGTTGCTATTCCTCCTTTGAACTATTTAATTTGTATTGTATCATTAAAAACAGATTTTTTTAATTAATCTGAAAATAAAACGTTTTTTCCTTTACTTAATAAAAAAAGGAAGATGAACGCCTCCATCTTCCTCATTGTTCTATCTTTAATCACTACCACTAACGAAAAGATCTTCTTGAATATAAGCTAATACCATACCTGGAATTACTTTATCCCCTGTCTCTACTTCTAAAGATTGAACTTCTCCACTACATCCCATCTTAATTACTTCCAGTTTACCATTCATATCTTTAATAGAGAATAATGGCTCCCATTCATAAATTCGCGAATCCTTATTAATAGACACTTTTTCAATTATTCCATAACACGGACTCGTAATAATATCATAATACACAATCAATCATCCCTTTCTTTTATTCTATTAATATTGTTCTTCTAACCTTTGTGACTGAAGAATCATATAGAAAAAGCTTTGAAGCTCTTCTATATCTTCTACCTCAATTCCTAGCCTTGGTGCCCAATATTGTTCCTCTCCAATATCTTCTTGACTTAATAAAACCATTCTCCCATTTTGAATTGAGGTAACCATCGCTTTTCCAAGAAACTGTTGCGAATACGTAACAGCTATATCGTAACGATGACTATTCGACAAAATGCAATAATAGCCGATTTGTTGTCTCTCCACTTCTTCTAATAAAATATCCAGTTTCATTTGGTCCCTCCTTTAGGTTAAAAATGCAACTAGCATATTAGACGTAATATTTCTACAACTTCGCAACCACCTTCAATGAAATGATTTTCAAGTTCAACTGTATTTGTTTTCTGCTTGGATTACGACCATAACACCCCGCTTTTATATTTTTACTAATTGTACAAAGCAATAATTGTGCCAAATGAAAATACCATGTTGACCATCATTTATCAGCCATCCTCCCTAGACTTGCCCCTCTTCCTTATGAATCGTTGAATGAATTATGCAATACTGCATTAGTTACATGATCTTCAAAGCAAAAGACATCGGATCCATTCCCGATGTCTTTTGCTTTTTTATATTTCCTGTACTTCTTCAAAATGCATTTGCGGAGGAGCTGAACGAAACATGTTCGTAATATATAGAAGGTACCCGATTCCAATAGCAGCCCAGCAAAGTCCCAAAATAAGTGAATGGATATTGAGATTAAACCATAGTACTGCTACAGTAGCAGCACCCAAAATAGGCATAACTAGGTAATTTAAGAAATCTTTTATCGTTTTATATCTTTTTTTCTTGATTATATAGTAAGAAATCACAGACAAATTAACAAATGTAAATGCAATAAGCGCTCCAAAGTTAATAAGAGATGCTGCTGTTTCTAAATCAATGAATATAGCGAAGAGCGAAATAATTCCTACAAAAATAATATTATATACTGGAGTTCGCCAGCGAGGATGAATGTATCCGAATATTTTCTTCGGAATTACATTATTTCGCCCCATTACGTATAGTAATCGAGATACACTTGTATGAGAAGCTAAACCGGACGCAAGTGTCCCCATAAGGGTTCCTACTAAAAAGAAAGCTTGAAATAATTTCCCACCAACATATAGTGCAATTTCTGGAGATGCTGATTCTTGATTTTTAAATACAGATGTATCTGGAAACATAGATTGTGTAAAATACGTAGTAGTAATGAATAAAACTCCACCGATTAAAGCAGTAAGAAAAATAGCTCGAGGAATTGTTTCCTCCGCGTTTGGTGTCTCTTCAGAAAATGTAGTTACTGCATCAAAACCTAAAAACGAGAAACAAAGAATTGTCGCACCTGCAACTAACGGTGATATTTGTATATCTGATTGAAAAAACGGCTGAATGGAAAAGATTTCTCCTGTTCCCTCTCCCGATAATAAGCCTTTTATAACTAGAAAAACAAACACGACCATTACTAATACTTGAAATATTACTAAGAAAGTATTGAAATTAGCAGTAGCATTTACGCTAATCATGTTTATTAATGTAATCAGGAGAACAAAGCCAATGACCCATACCCAATTAGGAACACTTGGGAAAAATGCTGACATATAAATTCTCGTTAATAGTGCGTTCACCATCGGTAGAAACAAATAATCCAATAACGCGGACCATCCAACAAGAAACCCAAGCCTTGCACTAATGGTCTTCTGTGTATACGTATAGGCAGATCCTGCGGTAGGAAAAACCTTTACCATTTTGCCGTAGCTTGCCGCGGTAAACAACATCCCTGCTAAGGCAATAAGATAAGCTCCTGGAACATGACCGCCCGTTTTTTCAGAAACGATTCCAAATGTGTCAAACCCAACCATCGGTGTCATATACCCGACCCCTAGCATAACAATTGACCAAAGCCCTAATGAACGTTTTAAACCAACTACTTTTCCCACCTATCATTCCTCCTACTTTCTCTATCTAATTTCCATTTAAAAATCGACAGCTAAAAGGAAGCGCTTTCAAATAACTATATATATATCACACCGAGTATTGCCTCCCTTTTCGTTACTTTTTAAATATTCATGCAATTTTTAAGCCAAAATTTCTATAATTTAAAAATTCAATACTAAAAAGAACGTATAGGTAGAGTTGGGTCTCTTTTCTTCTCATTTTTTATTCATTTTGGCATAAGTTATTCAATCTCTCATACGACTAAATATGAAAAATAAAACTTTAATCCTTGTTTTTTTATTCCCACTCCCTCAAAAATTGGGCTTTTACAAGATTAAAATATTTCCATGAAATAATAACATTATGTAAACTATTCATAGCAAAAAAGCTGTCTTTTCTATACAGACAGCTTTTTCTATAACACTATATTAAAAATTGAATACGAAGTCATCGTCTGCTAACTTTTCAACATTCGTTGCTTTTACGTAACCATTTCCTTTTACAGAGAAGAAGTCATGGTTTTTCGTATCTGTGCGTAAACCATTTAAAACGATTGGATTAATTTCTTCTTCTTCAAACTTCGGCTCAAGCCCTAAGTTCATAAGTCCTTTATTCGCATTGTAACGAACGAAACGATTTACATCCTCTACAAGACCGATAGAAGTGTAAATTTCTTCTGTATATGCCAATTCAATTTCATACAGTTTCATTAATAACTCTTGCGTTTCCGTTTGTACTTCTTGTTGCTCTTCTGCAGAAAGTTCCGCGAAGATTTGTTGTGCTAAAATACCAACGAATACGCCGTGAATTGACTCGTCACGAATTATTAAGTTAATAATCTCACCACTTGCCGTCAATTTGCCTTGACCTGCTAAGTAAAGTGGATAGAAGAACCCACTATAGAATAAGTAACTTTCTAAGAACACACTTGCTACCATTGCCATGTATAACTCTTTTTTCGTTACTTCAGGCTTTAATAAACGACGATAGTAACTAGTAACAATACCAGCTTTTTTCTCAAGTAATGGATGGTTATCTACCCATTCAAAAATATCATCAATTTCTTCTTCAGTAGCTAACGTTGTGAAAATATGGCTGTAACTCTTCGCATGTACTTCTTCCATAGCGCCCATGAAAGCTAATACACTTTTCGCTTGTAAATTTTCAAGATGAACAAGTACAAGAGGCATCCCTTCGCCGCCTTGTTTCGTATCTAAAAGTGTTAAACCACCTAATACACGCTTATAAGCAATTTGCTCTTCTTTTGATAATTGTGCCCAAGTATTTTTGTCAGAAGACACTGCGATTTCTTCTTCTGTCCAAAACTGAGCGATGTTTTGCTTCCAAAACATTAAACTAAAATCATCTTCTTTTTTGTTCCAGTTTACCGCACGCATTAAATCGCCCCTTCTCTAAATAAACATAAAAATTGATAACTAAGCATGAGCAGGGTTCAGAAAAACCCTGCTCATAATGTCTCACTTTTTATATTAAACGGTACAAGCCACGCACTCTTCTACGCTTAATTTACGTGTTCTCGTATAATAAAGACTCTTCAAGCCTTTTTTATGTGCATAAATGTAGTAACGTGCTAACTCACGTGTTGAAATATCACTATTAACATAAAGAATGGTACTAATTCCTTGGTCAATATGTTCTTGAACTTCTGCGATTAAATCAATTAATTTAAACTGATTCATATCGTAAGAAGATTTATAGTACCAGAACGTATCTTTTGATAAATACGGCATTGGATAATATGTTGTCGCATTCGCATACGTTCTTGATTCAATTTGACTTACGATCGGCATTACGCTTGAAGTTGCATTTTGAACGTAACTGATCGATTGTGTCGGAGCGATTGCAAGACGATATGAGTTGTATAAACCATTCTTCTGTACTTGCTCTTTTAAACTTGTCCAATCTTCTTTTGTTGGAATATGAATTCCTTCAAATAATTGCTGAACTTTTTCAGTTACTGGGCTGTAATCTGTCGTTTCATACTTTTCAAAGTATTTGCCGTTTGCATAATCAGACTTATCGAAGTCTTTAAATGTTTCGCCTTTTTCTTTAGCAATCTCCATACTTTTCTCAATCGAGTAGTAATTTAACATCATAAAGAATGTACGGGCGAATTCTTTCGCTTCAGCACTTTCATAAGCGATTTTATTTTTTGCTAAATATCCGTGTAAGTTCATTGCTCCAAGTCCAACTGAATGAAGCTCATCATTTGCTTTTTTCACAGTTGGGGCATTCGGAATGATCGTCATATCAGAAACAGCTGTTAAAGCTTCCATTCCCGCATGAACTGCTTCACGAATTTCTTTATTTTCCATTACGTTTACGATATTTAACGATCCTAAGTTACAGTTAATATCACGACGGATAATGTCTTCTGTACCGTAATCATTTATTTCAGAAGTTTCTTGTAGCTGGAAGATTTCTGTCTCGAATGTTCAACCGAGTTCGCTACTCCTCAGTCCGTTGCTCATGCAACTGCTGTATGTCACCATACAGGACAGACTATATCATCACCTACAGCATTACCTGGTTAGGTGCTCCGCTTTTCGAGCGCCAATCGCTTGCGCTCTACTCCCAAATGGGATAGTCGTTAGGCTTTTACTTATCTTAATCTTTCAGAAAGTCTCTTATTACTTTATGTTGTTCAATAACTCTGCTATACAAAATAATAAGATACATTCTGAACTTTTATATTTTCATTCTAAGATAAGATTTAGCACGGTAGGTTACCTCAAACTTGAGGCTTTCCCCGTTTAACGGAGTTTTCGACTAGCATTTCTGCTAGAAGGTGCTACATATTTAACACAAGTTCGACATCTTCACAGTTCCAATATCCTTCAGTGGATGCTGGTTATTTGCATTTGATTTAAACATTAAGTATGGGTAACCAGACTCAAGCTGAATCATAGCAATTTTAATAAGCATATCACGCGCACTAATATCTAGTGGCTTCTTCTTCACTTTCGGATTGCTCATTAATTCATCGTACATTTCGTCGATATCTATATCATCTAAATGTTTTCCGTACTCTTTAAATACTGTATAAGGCGCGAAAACATGGAAAGGTTCGTTTTTCTCAGCAAGCTCAAAGAACTTACTTGGAATGATAATTCCGATTGATAGAGACTGAATACGGCTCTTCTCATCGGCATTTATTTTTTTTGTATCAAGGAATTCTATAATATCCCAATGGAAAATGTTTAAGTATACAGCGCCGGCACCTTTTCGTTGGCCAAGTTGATTCGCATATGAAAACGAATCTTCAAGCAATTTCATAACAGGTACTACACCACTTGCGGCATTTTCGATACCTTTAATTTGCTCACCACGTGCGCGTAGCTTAGATAAGTTTAAAGCTACTCCACCACCGATTTTCGATAATTGCATTGCAGTATTAATGTTAAAGCCGATTGAATTTAAGCTATCATCCATCTCTAACAAGAAACAAGACACCATTTCTCCTCTTCTGCTTCTTCCCGCATTTAAAAAGGTTGGTGTCGCTGGTTGGTAGTTTTGTTTTACAATCATGCTTGCGAAGTGTTTTGCCTTCGCAACATCACCGCGTCCTAAGTATAATGAAACAATTGCTACACGATCTTCATAGCTTTCTAAGTATTGTTTTTGATCATTCGTTTTTAACGCATAATCTTTATAGAACTTAGATGCTGCCATATAAGATTGGAACTCGAAGTTTTCACCATAAGAGATGTTATAAACTCCTTCTACTTCCTCCAAGCTATACTCGTCCAGAACGTTGTAATAGTAATCATGTTCTTTCATATACTCCATTCGCTCTGCCACGCTATTAAAATGAACGGTATTCTCTCTAGCTTCTTCCATAAAGACTTCTAATGCCTCTTTATCTTTATGAAGCTGATAAAAACCGTCCTGCATTTGCGTGATTTCATTATTCAGTTCAATGTGTCGCAATCTCCCGCACCCTTTCTTTAAAATATTCTACATCATTATTTGTTCCAGATAACTCAAATTTTGATACAATAGGCACTTCATATTTAGTAGAAATTTTGTCAGCACTTGCACCAAACATGTCTCCCCAATTACGATTGCCACTTGCAGATACGCCTTTTAATTTTTCATTATTGCGTTCTAAAAAGTCTAAAACACGTTCCGGTACATTTCCAAAACCTGTTGTATACGTAATAAGAATAAAGTCTTCATCTAATACTAGAGCTTCATCAATTTGAACGGCCGGCATATTTAATTTGTGGATGAAACGCTTCACGTTTCCTGTCATAGAATCATATGCAACTAACATTTCCGACCCTCCCTCTCCAATCTATATTCTCTGTATGTCGTTTCTTGATTTCTCTATATATTGTATTACGTTTCAAAATAAGACACAAGATATATGTATAAATTCTTTCTTTTTTTAACTTTTACTTTTCGACATGACCGTCGATTTTTTTCAATACAAAGACTATGAAACAACATTCTAAAACTCATGTCAATAAAGTGCTTTTCAAAAAAGTTGTCAACGAATTTAACCTTATTTTTTAAAAAGTTAACAATATTTTTTGTCATAAAACAGTAAATGCTGGAGTAATATATTTCTCCAGCATCACGCAAAAAAGAACAGACCTTAAACGATAATCTGTTCCAAAAAACGATTACATTTATCAATTTTACTTTATTAAATATTTATACATACTCTTTCGTTCCTCGTTACATACTAAAAGATAACTATTATAGAAAAAGATTATTATTATGGAACTTCAATTTATTTATGAAAAAAATTATTCAGGGTGCTCAATACGCAAAATATCTTTTACAAATATATGATGTGGATTCTCATCTTTATCAAGCATTGTACATACAGGAGCTTCTTCATCAAAGTATACAATCATTCCTTCTACGTACTGATATGTATGTTGAACTTGTACAGTTACTTTAATTTCTATTGCTTGCTCATATGCTCTTTTTATTTTCCGAAGCATTTTTGCTGAACATTTTCGTTTCTCTGGATACATAACCATTCCCATAAACCTATTCCCAGCTCTATCTTTCCACATGTAATCCCAATGTGGCAATATGCCTTGTTTAAAATCCCCCATAATTCTCCTCTCCTTTATCTTCTATTTATGAACGTGGTGTTTCTGAATATGTATAAATTACCTGTCCACCGCGCTGTGCGTTCCCGATAATATGTTTAAAATCTTCTCGATTTACAACAACTTCCCTGAACGTATAAAATACATCTTTCGTCGCAACATACTCCTTTATTTCACCATTTTTCAGCTGATCCAAAATTGCATTTGCTAATTGTTTATCCATGTATTTCACCTCTCTGCAATAGTTTATTTTATCGCATCTTCTATAGGTCGACAACGGTAAAATTATCCCGTTACTATTATGTAATTCACTTTCATTATTTTTATAGCTATATCACTTTATTATATTCGCACTAAATATCATATACTAACATAGCTACTTCTCTATATCAAACTTTTTGGCGCTCTGTATAACAAAGTTCCAAGCCACTGTTTGTTATTTTATTTTATGCTACAATATATACATAGAACTAGGAGGGATACTATGATTCGGAAAGCAAAAAAGACAGATGCGGTAGGAGTAGCACCTTTACTGTATGACGCTCTGCACGAAATTGCTGAAAAAATCACAGGTAGCACAATTGAAGCAAAAGTAATACTAGGACTTGAAACATGGTTCGCAAAAGAAAATAATCGATTGAGCTATGAAAACTGTTTAGTGGCTGAACAAGATGGAAAAGTAGTTGGAGTTATTGTCGTTTATCACGGTAGTGACGCTGAGCAACTTGATGCACCAATCGTACACCACTTAAGAGAACTACATGAAGATGAATCCATTACGTTAGAAAAAGAAGCTGAACTTGATGAGTATTATATTGACACGTTGTCAGTTTCAAATATGTACAGTGGACGTGGCATTGGCTCTAAATTAATCGATGCAGCTGAACTTCATGCAACTGAAAAAGGTCATGAAAACATTGCCTTACTTGTTAATTTAGAAAACAAACGCGCTTTTTCACTATATGAAAAACTTGGTTATAAAAAAGATACAACCGTTATGCTCGTTGGCGAACCGTATGCCCATCTAATAAAACCATTACGGTCATTGGTTTCTATATCTTAAAAGGACAATTCTTTTTTGCTTGTTATGTAGAGAAAGAGGCTGCCAAAGGGACAGCCTCTTTTAAGTTAATTTTGTATTTAATACATTTCCATCCATCGCTTCATGAAATGTATACGTTGTACATCCCCATGGCTTCCTATGGAAAATAGGCGAACCAGACCACCCCATTGCCCTCAGTTCAGTCCCAATCATCGGATTAAAATAACTATGACCTACAAGGGCAATACGTCCATGTACGAGCGCATAGCGGTGCAACATATTAGCAGCTTGCCTTGCTCTTTCTCGTACTTCCTTATAAGACTCAACATCTTTACTATAACCAGCTATCCATCGTGTACGTCCAATAAACATCCATACATTAGGTTTACATTTCAACCATTTTGGAGCATAAAAACTCGTTGGAACTTCAGCTTCCCTAAAAAGAGGATTTTGCACAAAAGATAAAGAATCCGTTAATTCGGCTGTTGATCGCGCAGCACGCCTCTGATCACTCGTTACGATCAAATTCGCTGATTCAATCATCTCAATTGTTTCAATTGGTATAGGAATTTCTTTTACTGTAGTCCCTAAATCATATTGCTTCATCCATTCACGAAATGAAATAATTGTCATTGGCTCTATAGTACTGTCCAAACGACCATGACGAATAAAAGAAATTCGCATTCTTTCCACTCCCCATTCATCACTTACGAACTATATTACGTACTATTTCTTATTGCCATCATACCATGCATAAAAAGAAAGTTATATATCCCCACCACTATCATGTGTTATCGATGTGTGCACACCATCCAGTCCATCAAAATATGTAGTTGTTTCATGATGACGCACTTTCTTCAACTGTATATAAGAAAATAAAAATAATAAAATCGCTATAAAGCTCCCCACAACTTCAAACATCATTTTACCGCCCCTAATTCCTCCCACTTTAGTAGGTTATTGTATCTTTCATTATACTCCTATATAAAGATGTATGCACTTTCATCATTCCTCCCCTAAACAATATTTTTTTACATATTTTCTTACAAAAAGTGAATTTTTTTCGTTTTTTTGCTTTGGAAACATTTACAAAGTAGTAAATATAGTTCAAAATAAGAGGAAATAAAAAAGCCCAAATTATTCTTTTTTTGGGAAAACTGGAACAAGGAGAGTTGCTTATGCAGATCGCAGAAACTGGAGATATCATCGAATTTAAAGGTGGCATGCAAGGCCGTGTTCAAAAGGTAAATCAAAACTCTGTTATTGTTGATATAACAATTATGGAGAATTTTAGAGAACTAGATATGGAACCTCTTACAGTTGTAAGTCATAAAAACTATACTGTCATCAATCAAAATGCATAATATAATAGAAAGAAAGGATCTGTATAACATACAGATCCTTTCTTTCTATTATATTATGCATTTTGATTGATGACAGTATAGTTTTTATGACTTACAACTGTAAGAGGTTCCA